>NZ_JBHXTO010000010.1:0-127621 GCF_042677425.1 Streptomyces sp. NPDC127119
TGGTTCATCGTTCGACTTGCATGTGTTAAGCACGCCGCCAGCGTTCGTCCTGAGCCAGGATCAAACTCTCCGTGAATGTTTACCGGTAATCCGGTCCACATCATGAGAGCGGAACGACCAACCGGAATAAGGAAGGCCGTTCACAGCGTCCTCGCTGATGCGCCTACCAGGTGTAACCCCGGCAGGACTTTTTCAAAGGAACCTCCACCCACCACCATGCGGTGATGGACGGGGTATCAACATATCTGGCGTTGATTTTTGGCACGCTGTTGAGTTCTCAAGGAACGGACGCTTCCTTTGTACTCACCCTCTCGGGCTTTCCTCCGGGCGCTTCCCTTCGTGTTCCCAAACTCTATCAGTGAATTTCCGTCTCCCTGACCACCGATTCTGCGAACATGCAGAACCAGACCCCGAGAGAGGATCTGACAAGTTTGGGTGCTGCCAGGCACGGACACTTTCGCGTCCCTCAGCCTCAAGCAGGAGTACGACAGTACACGGGGCTCCGGAGCGGGCGCAAATCGTTTCCGTCGAGCACGACGACCGCCAACCGGCTCACCAGCTCCTCTTGGCGCGGAACCGTCACTTCTCATGACTTACGCTGCTCAACAGTGCGCCGTCCGGGACAGGCAGTGACGGCCCATATGAATCCCCGCCCCCCGGGAGGCTTCCCATGACCAACGTGACGTCCCCTCTTGCAGGACGCACCATCGGACTCACCGCTGTACCCGACCCCGTCTTCTCCGGGGCCATGGTGGGCCCCGGGACCGCGATCGACCCCGTACGGGAGGCCTCCGAGGCGGTCTCGCCCATCGACGGCGTCGTCGTCTCCCTTCACCCGCACGCCTTCGTCGTGGTCGACGACGAGGGTCACGGAGTGCTGACGCACCTGGGCATCGACACCGTTCAGCTCAACGGCGAGGGTTTCGAGCTGCTCGTCAACAAGGGCGACACCGTGCAGCGCGGGCAGGCCGTGGTGCGCTGGGACCCCGCCGCCGTCGAAGCGGCCGGCAAGTCCCCCATCTGTCCCATCGTGGCCCTCGAAGCCACGGCAGAGTCCCTCTCCGACGTCAGCGTTGACGGCGAAGTGAAGGCTGGCGACGCTCTCTTCAGCTGGCACTGACCTCATCGCCGTCAGCGACGGCAGGCACGGCACGACATCACGGCGGCAGGAGCCGCCGCCCTATCGGAGACTGGTGACATGGAGACAACGCTGCGAGGCGTCGGCGTGAGCCACGGTGTGGCGATCGGCGAAGTTCGGCACATGGGAACGGCGGTCCTCGAACCGCCTGCCAAGCAGATACCGGTGCAGGACGCGGAGCGCGAGCAGGGCCGCGCCCGTAAGGCCGTGGAAGCCGTGGCCGCCGATCTGATGGCGCGCGGCAATCTGGCGGGCGGCGAGGCCCAGGCCGTTCTTGAGGCGCAGGCCATGATGGCCCAGGACCCGGAGCTCATGGCCGACGTCGAACGGCGTATCGCCGTCGGCAGCACGGCGGAGCGCGGGGTGTACGACGCGTTCGCCTCGTACCGCGCCCTCCTGGCGAACGCCGGTGAGTACCTCGCGGGCCGGGTGGCGGACCTCGACGACGTGCGGAACCGTATCGTCGCCCGGCTGCTCGGTGTTCCGATGCCGGGAGTTCCCGACAGCGACGAGCCGTACGTCCTCATCGCCCGTGACCTCGCGCCGGCCGACACGGCGCTGCTGGACCCGACGCTGGTCCTCGGTTTCGTCACCGAGGAGGGCGGGCCGACCAGCCACAGCGCGATCCTGGCGCGGGCTCTCGGTGTACCCGCCGTGGTGGCACTGCCGGGAGCCGGTGAGCTGGCCGAGGGCACGATGGTCGCCGTGGACGGCAGTTCCGGTGAGATCTTCGTGAACCCGAGCGCCGAGAAGAAGGCCGAGCTGGAGGCCGCGGCTGCCGCGCGCAAGGCGGCGCTCGCCGGGTCGACCGGGCCCGGGGCCACCTCCGACGGACACAAGGTTCCGCTGCTGGTCAACATCGGCGGCCCGGCCGACGTTCCGGCGGCGGTCGAGGCCGGTGCCGAGGGCGTGGGTCTGTTCCGCACCGAGTTCCTCTTCCTCGACGACAGCAAGAACGCGCCGTCGGAGGAGAAGCAGGTCGAGGCGTACCGCACGGTGCTTGAGGCCTTCCCCGAGGGGCGGGTCGTGGTGCGTGTGCTCGACGCGGGCGCCGACAAGCCGCTCGACTTCCTGACGCCCGCCGACGAGCCGAACCCGGCGCTGGGCGTGCGTGGTCTGCGGTCGCTGCTCGACCACCCCGACGTGCTGCGTACGCAGCTGACGGCACTGTCGAAGGCTTCCGAGGGCCTGCCCGTCCACCTTGAGGTCATGGCGCCGATGGTCGCCGACCGTGCGGACGCCAAGGCGTTCGCCGACGCGTGCCGTGCCGCGGGCCTGCAGGCGAAGTTCGGTGCCATGGTCGAGATTCCGTCGGCCTCTCTGCGGGCGCGCTCGATCCTGCAGGAGGTCGAGTTCCTGTCGCTGGGTACCAACGACCTCGCGCAGTACACCTTCGCCGCCGACCGTCAGGTGGGCGCCGTGTCCCGGCTCCAGGACCCGTGGCAGCCGGCGCTGCTCGACCTGGTCGCGATGTCCGCCGAGGCGGCCCGGGCCGAGGGCAAGAGCTGTGGCGTCTGCGGCGAGGCCGCTTCGGACCCGCTGCTCGCGTGTGTGCTGACGGGTCTGGGTGTCACCTCCCTTTCCATGGGTGCGGCGTCGATTCCCTACGTCCGCGCGACGCTGGCCAAGTACACGCTGGCGCAGTGCGAGCGGGCCGCGGCGGCCGCGCGTGCCTGCGACAGCGCCGAAGAGGCGCGCACGGCGGCTCAGGCAGTGCTGTCCGGCGAGTAGTCGGGCGTAGTCATCCGTGATCGAGGGGCGCTCCACCGAAGGGTGGGGCGCCCCTCGCGTGTTCGGTGGGCGTGTTCAGTGCGTGTGCGCGGTCGTGTGGCCGTCGTCGCCCAGGTCCGGTGGCGCGCAGTAGTCGACGCCCGACTCCGGGGAGACGAGGTCGCCCGATTCGGCGTCCGTGCAGTAGGCGTCGAAGACCTCTCCCGCGGTGAGGGGTTCCAGTGCCTCGCCGCGCAGACGCCAGCCGTAGACCTGGTCGGTGGCGTCGGGCGCGGCGGTGCGCATCACGAGGCCGCCTGCGCACCGGGTGGCGATGCCCAGGGCGAGCACCGTGGTGAATTCGAGTGCCTCCGCCTCGTCCAGGTGCGGTGTTCCGTACTGGTCGTCGTCGGTGCGCAGGACGGCCACCAGTGCCTCGGGTTCCGTGGAGACACTGCACACGAGGTGCCGCTCCCCGGGGCCCGAGGCCTGGAGGATGCGGACGAGCAGATCCGAGGCGCGCTGGAAGGCGGCTCGGCCGATGTCCTCGCCGCAGGACGCGCAACTGCCGCTCCTGGCCAGGAGCGTGGTCGCGTACTCCCAGGTGGCCCGGCGGACCGCTTCGTCGATGAGGTCGGGGACGAGGGTGTCGAGGGTCTGGCCTTCGTAGGGGACGGTCGCGCCGGTGGTGGCGAGTTCGGCCGTGAAGCGGGTGCGGCTGGAGGCGGTGTCGGGGTCGAGTGCGTGCTCGGCGCAGAACTCCGCGTACTCCTCGGGGTCGAAGAGTGCCACCGTGGTGTGGCCGCCCTCGGACGCGAGTGTCCTGAGGAGTGCCTCCACCTGCCGGAGATAGTTGGTGTGGTCGTCGAAGGCGAAGGTGCGGTAGCGGCGTCGCATGGCGGTGAAGTCCTGCTCGTCGGTCAGCAGGCCGATCGTTCCGGCGACTTCGCGGCGCAGGACGCGTCGCATGGTCTGGTGCTGGGTGTGCGCCATCTTTCCCCCTGTGCGCGGTGATCAATGCTCACTCACCGTAACCGGCGGCACTGACAATCCGCCCCGGGGTGTCCGAGGCGGTCGCGGCAGGGGGCGGTCAGGCGCGGTCGCGGGCCAGTTGCTCGTAGAAGTGGAGCAGGTCCAGGTCGTCGACGGAGCCGGGGTTGACGGCCTTGTCGAGGGGGGTGCCCTGGAGGAGGCGTTTGACCGGGACCTCGATGCGCTTGCCCGTCAGGGTGTGGGGGATGCCGGGGACTTCGATGACCTCGTCGGGGATGTGGCGGGGGGAGAGCTGTTCCCGGATGGTCCGCTTGATGCGGCCGAGGAGGTCGTCGTCGAGTTCGGCTCCCGGTGCCAGGTGGACGAAGAGCGGCATCCAGTAGCCGCCGTCGGGCTGTTCGACGCCGATGACGAGGGATTCGCGGATCTCCGGCAGGCGTTCGACCGCTTCGTAGATGTCGGCCGACCCCATGCGGACGCCCTGGCGGTTGAGGGTGGAGTCCGAGCGGCCGTGGATGACGACGGAGCCGCGCGAGGTGAGGGTGATCCAGTCGCCGTGGCGCCAGACTCCGGGATACGTGTCGAAGTAACTGTCGTGGTAGCGGCTGCCGTCGGGGTCGTTCCAGAAGCGGATCGGCATGGACGGCATGGGGTTGGTGACGACGAGTTCGCCGACCTCGTCGATGAGGGGTTTGCCGCTCGGGTCCCAGGACTGGAGGTCGGTGCCGAGGCCCGGGGCCTGGAGTTCGCCGATGTGGACGGGGAGGGTGGGGACCGCTCCCGCGAAGCAGGAGCACACGTCGGTGCCGCCGCTGACGGAGGCGATCCACAGGTCGTCGCGCACCTCGTCGTGCAGCCAGCGGAACCCGTCGGGCGGCAGGGGCGAACCGGTGGTGGCGACGCACTTGATCCGGGACAGGTCGAAGTCGCGGGAGGGGTGCACGTCCGCCTTGCGGCACGCCATGACGTAGGCCGCCGAGGTGCCGTACAGGGTGGCGCCGGTGCGTTCCGCGATGCGCCACTGGGCGCCGGTGTCCGGAAAGCCGGGGCTGCCGTCGTACAGGACGATCGTGGTGCCGGTCAGGAGGCCGGAGACGAGGAAGTTCCACATCATCCAGCCGGTGGAGGTGTACCAGAAGAAGCGGTCCTCGGGTCCCAGGTCGCAGTGCAGGCCGAGTTGTTTGAGGTGCTCGACGAGGATGCCGCCCTGGGACTGGACGATGGCCTTGGGCAGGCCGGTCGTGCCGGAGGAGTAGAGCACCCAGAGCGGGTGGTCGAAAGGCACCTCTTCGTAGACGGGTGTCACGTCCGCCGAGATGAGGGCGGACCATTCCAGGGCGCCTTCGGGGGCCTCGGTGCCGAGCAGCGGGATGTGGACGACGGCGCGCAGGGTGGGCAGTTCGCGGCGCAGTTCGGCGACGGTGTCCCGGCGGTCGTGTTCCTTGCCTCCGTAGCGGTAGCCGTCGACCGCGAAGAGGACGACGGGTTCGACCTGCTGGAAGCGGTCCAGGACGCTGCGGGCGCCGAAGTCCGGGGCGCAGGACGTCCACACCGCGCCGACGGCGGCGGTGGCGAGGAGGGCGGCCACGGCCTGCGGGATGTTCGGGAGGTAGCCGCTGACGCGGTCTCCGGGGCGTACGCCGAGGGCACGCAGTTCGGCGGCCAGGGAGCCGACCTGCCGGCGTAGTTCGGACCAGCTGACGGGACGGGGCTCGTGGGTCTCGTCGACGTACAGGAGGGCCGGTTCGTCCGCTCGGGTGTCGGCCGCTCGCAGCGCGTGCTCGGCGTAGTTGAGGGTGGCTCCGGGGAACCACTGGGCTCCCGGCATCGAGCGGTCGCCCAGCACGCGCGCGTAGGGGGTGGTGAACCGTACGTCGAAAAACTCCGTGACGGCTTTCCAGAACGTGTCCAGTTCGTCCACGGACCAGCGGTGCAGACCGGCGTAGCCGCCCTCGGCGGGGGCTCCGTGGTGCTCGGCCGCCCAGGTCTGGAATCGGGTGATCTGCGCCTGGGCGATGTGTTCCCGGTCGGGCTGCCAGAGCGGCGAGGGGTTCGATGAGGTCATGGGTCGGCTCCCGGACTGCGCGCGTCGTGTGCGTGTACCGCGCACGGGCTGGGGTGTGCGCGTCACGCGGCTGAGACGGACGATGCCATGTGATCGACTTTGGCACCAGGGTTGGTCCCACATAGTCCGCCCCGTGAACATGTGGTGGGGCCATGGGTGAACGGAAGTTGAACGGAACACTCATGGGTCCATTCGGGTGGCAGGCTGAGCAGCATGAACGGTCGTGACCTGGTGCGTTCGATGAAGGCGGTCGGTTCTGCGGGGGCGGGCCAGGGCTTGCTCACCGTGCGGGCCGCGTGGCGCAGGAGGCGTATCGACGCCGTCGGGCTGCCGGTGCGGGGGGCCGAACGGGCGCGGGTTCCCGGGCCCGTGCTGGCCGCGGAACCCGCGCCCGGCGGCGGCGTCGTCCGGTTCACCCGGTCGGAGCTGCGGATCACCGTCACGGCGGGTGGAGCGGTCTTCTGGGGCTGGGACGGGGCGGGGCCCGAGCCCTCGTACGCGCTCGCGGGCGGTGTTCCCGAGGCGGATCCCCGGGCCGTGCTGGAGCCGGACAAGGACGGCGCCTGGCGGGTGGTGGCGGAGCGGATGACGGTGGTCGTGTCGCGGCTCGGTGCCGTGGAGGTGCGGACGCCGGGCGGGGTGAGTCTGCGGCGCGAACTGCCGCCGCGGTGGTGGGAGCCGGTCGGGGGTGGCGTGGCGCGCTGGATGCAGCGCTCCGAAGTGGCCGCGGACGCGCGTTTCTTCGGCCTGGGCGGGCGTGCTTCGGGGCTCCGGCTGCGCGGCGGGACGTACCGGTTGTGGAACGCCGGTGCCGGGCACGCCTTCGGTTCCGGTGACGATCCGCTGCACCTCACCATGCCGGTGCAGATGGTGGTGGCCGACGCGGCCACGCACCTGGTGTTCCACGACAGCTCCTGGGACGGCACCGTGACCCTGCGCGAGGGCGAGGAGGGTGCCGGGTCCGGGCACGACCGGGCCGGGGCGAGCGATCTGCGCATGGAGGGCGGGCCGCTGCGCTGCTGGGTGGTGGTGGGCACTCCCGCGCGCGTGTTGCAGACCTGGGCGTCTCTGACGGGTGCCGCCGCGCTGCCGCCTGCCTGGGCCCTGGGGCACCATCACGTGCTGCGGGGCGCAGGGAGCGAGCAGGAGGTGCGGCGGGTCGTGGGCGGGTACCACGAGCACGGGCTGCCGCTGGACGCCGTGCACCTGGGTGTCGACCACTTCGACGCGCAGCGGACGTTCACGGTCGACCGGGACCGCTTCCCGAAGCTGCCGGTGCTCGCGGAGGAACTGCGCCGGGACGGGATCCGGCTGGTGTCGATCGTGGAACCGGCTGTCAGGACCGAACCCGGCAACTCCGTGTACGACACCGGAACCGCCGAGGACGCCTTCGTGCGGGACTCCGCCGGAGAGGTGGTGCGCGGGGTGGTCCGGTCGGGCGAGGCGGTCTATCCGGACTTCACGCGCGCGCGTACGCGCCGGTGGTGGGGCGGGCTCTACGAGGAGCGGCTCTCCCAGGGGTTCGCCGGTTTCTGGCACGACCTGGACGAACCCCTGTCCCTCACCGCCTTCGGCGAGTCCACGCTGCCCCGTTCGGCGCGGCACGACCTGGAGGGCCGCGGCGGCGACCATCGCGAGGCGCACAACGTGTACGCCCTCACCATGGCCAGGGCCGCCCACGAGGGGCTGGGCGAACTGGTCCCCCTTGAGCGGCCGTTCCTGTTCTCGCGTTCCGGGTGGGCCGGGACGCAGCGCTACGGAGGGACCTTGTCCGGGGAGCCGGCCACGGGCTGGCCCGGTCTGCGGGCCTCGCTGTCGCTGGTGCTGGGACTGGGGCTGTGCGGAGTGCCGTACTCGGGTCCGGACGTGGGCGGCTTCGGCGGGGAGCCCTCCCCCGAGCTGTATCTGCGGTGGCTCCAGCTGGGCGCGTATCTGCCGCTCTTCCGTACGCACGCGGGTCCGCGGGCCGGGCACGGGGAGCCCTGGGAGTTCGGTGACGAGGTTCTGGAGCACGCGCGCGTGGCGCTCGTCGAGCGGCGGCGGCTGCTGCCGTACTTCATGACGCTGGCGCATCTGGCACGGCGTACGGGTGCGCCCTATGTGCGGCCTCTGTGGTGGGGCGTCCCGGAGGACAGGGCGTTGCGCGACTGCGAGGACGCCTTCTTGCTGGGTGACTGTCTCCTGGTGGCTCCGGTGCTGGAGCCGGGGTCGGACCGGCGTGCCGTGCGGTTGCCGCGGGGCCGCTGGTACGACGTGGAGACCGAGAGGGTGTACGAAGGGCCCGCGCAGGTGCTGGTCGACGCCCCGCTGTCACGGATCCCGGTTCTGGTCCGCGCGGGTGCCGTGCTGCCCGTACGCGGCGACGACGGCTCTCCGGAGCTGGAGGTGTGGGCGCCCGCCCACGGGCGGACCGGGGGCGGGCTGGTGGTCAGCGACTCCGGGGACGGCTCGGAGGAGCCGGAGATCGAGCGGTATGTGACGCGCCGGCAGGGGGCGCGCGTGGTCGTCGAGCGGGAGGGGGAGGACGGCCCGGTCGAGCCGTCCCTTCCCGTACGGGTGCGGGGGCTGGGGCCGAGGCCCTGACGAGCCGGCTCCGAGAATCCCGGGGTCCCTCAGATGTACCGGCCGTCGAACCACGCCTTGGCCGCCATGGTGTGCAGCGGGAAGGCGAGTTCGGTCGACCTGCGCAGCAGGTGCCAGCCCTCGGTCTCGTCCGTCGCGGCGGACGGCGGCAGGTCGTCGGCGGGGCGCTCCGGGAGGGCTCCGAAGAGCAGCAGGTGCCCGTCGGGAGAGCTCAGCGCGTCGACGAGGCGTACGTCGCGGCTCGCCGCGACGATGCCCGTCTCCTCCTTGAGCTCACGGACGACGGCCTGCCGCCAGTCCTCCCGGTGGTCGATGAACCCGCCGGGCAGAGCGACTCCCCCGCGCGCGGGGTCGATCGTTCTGGTGATGACGACCAGGGCCGCCCCCTTGGTGTCGTACACGGGCTGCAGGGCCACGGCGACCGGCAACGGGTTGCGGTAGGCCACACCGCCGCAGGAGGCGCAGGTACGGGGCCAGCCGGAGACGCCTTCTCCGTAGGGTGCGCCGCAACTCGAACAATGGGTGCCCGGCGCGGAGTTGGCGGACGGGATATGGGTTGAAGACACGCCCGGGACTGTATCCGATGATCAGAAGGTTGTTTTCGGTTGGCAGCCCCAGTGGTGTTTCAGCGCCTCCTCAGTACCTGCCCAGCGCCTGCTCAATGGGTTGTGACGAGGGAGTGGGTCGAGACCGGGAAGTCGAAGTAGGTGTCGGGGTAGGCCTCGGGCTTGAAGGTGAAGTGCCACCATTCCTCCGCAAGGTTCACGAAGCCCAGGTTTTCGAGCGTGTCCTTGAGGAGGAGCCTGTTGGCTCGCTGCTGACCCTGGATGCGCGGGTCGAGCGTGTGGGACAGGGTGTCGAAGCAGTCGTAGCCCGTCCCCATGTCCACGGAGTTGTCGGGGAAGCGGTCACTCCGGGGCGCGAAGCAGGGCACGAGGGGTTCTCCGGGGACGTACGGCCGGGTCGGCTTCGCCGGGAGCTTCACGATCGTGAGGTCCATGGTCGAGCCGCGGCTGTGGCCGGACTTCTCGGCGATGTAACCGTCCTCGAACAGCCGGGTCTTGTCGACGTTCGGGTAGAACTCGTCCTTCATGCGCTGGTCGTCGAGGTCCTTGGCCCAGCGGACGAAGTGGTCGACGGCTCGCTGGGGCCGGTAGCAGTCGTACACCTTCAGGGAGTAGCCCTGGGGCAGGAGTTGCCGCTGGGCCTCGTGGAGGGCTTCGGCGGCGGGTTTCGTGAGGATGCACAGCGGCTCGCGGTAGCCGTCGATGCGCTCGCCCACGAAGTTGTGCGGGGTGAAGTAGCGGATCTCCTGGATGATCGTGCGGTCCACGGACCGGAGTGCCACGAAGTCCCCGGGGGCCTTCGGCTCGGGTGTCGCCGTCGCGGTGGCGGAGGCGGCGCTGACGGCGAGCAGGGCGGCGAGCGCGGTGACGAGACCGCGTACCGCTGTGGTGAGTCGGGTCATGACCCATGCGTCTATCAGGCGCGGGTTGCCCGGGGGAAGTGATCGGATACGGTCCGCGCCCGATCGGCGGGCCGGGTCGTGCCCCGGAGGGAGGGGATCCGGGCGGCCGGATCGGGTGGTTCCGGGTGAGGGACGGCCGGGACCACCCCCGTGGGCCCCGGTCGTCCCTACCGATGGCCGGACGCCCAGGAGGCCCGCGCCGGTTCTCCGCGGTCACCCGCGGTTCTCCGCACCGGGCGGCGTGCTCCCTGCACACTGCCCAATCGGCGTGGCCCGTGGCAGACTTCTGACGTTCCGTCAGATCCAGCAGATCCAGTGTCGTGGAGGAACCTTGTCGCGCACTCGTACACCCGTCGTCACCGGCTGGTTCGCCGGCGAGGGAGACGACTTCCGGCTCCTCGGCACGCGCTGCTCGGTCTGCGCGTCCGTGTTCTTCCCCCGGGAAGACGCCTTCTGCCGCAATCCGGGTTGCTCCGGCGGCGAACTCGTGGAGATACCGCTGTCGAGGCGGGGCCGCATCTGGTCCTACACGGACAGCCGGTACCGGCCGCCGTCACCCTACGTGTCCGACCGGGAACTCGAATGGCAGCCCTACGCGTTGATCGCTGTGGAGCTGGCGGCCGAGCGCCTCGTGGTGCTCGGGCAGACGGTTCCCGGTGTCGCCGTCGCCGATCTGACGGTGGGCATGGAGGTGGAGGTCGTCCCGGGCGTGCTGAACGAGGACGCGGAGACGACCTGGACGACCTGGCACTGGCGGCCGACGGGGGTGACGGCATGACGGGTGAGGTGGCGGTGCTCGGCGCGGGTATGCACCCGTGGGGCAAGTGGGGGCGGTCGTTCGTCGAGTACGGGACGGTGGCGGCGCGCGAGGCGCTGGCCGACGCGGGGCTCGACTGGCGGCAGGTCGGCTCGATCGTCGGCGCGGACACGGTGCGTGGCGGTTATCCGGGATATGTCGCCGGAGCGACGTTCGCCAAGGCGCTGGGCTGGCAGGGGGCCCGGGTGGCGAGTGTGTACGCCGCGTGCGCGTCGGGGGCGCAGGCCGTCGACACGGCACGGGCGCAGATCCTCTCGGGGCTCGCGGACGTGGTGCTCGTGGTGGGTGCGGACGCCGCGCCGAAGGGGTTCTTCCGGCCCGCGGGCGGGGACAGGGCCGACGATCCGGACTGGCTGCGGTTCCGGGTCCTGGGGGCGACGAATCCGACGTACTTCGGGCTGTACGCGCGTCGGCGGATGGCGGTCCACGGGGACACCCTGGAGGACTTCGCGCAGGTCAAGGTGAAGAACGCGGCCATGGGAGCGCTGAATCCGAACGCGCGCTACCGCAAGCGGGTCACCGCGGAGGAGGTCGCCGCCTCCGCCGTGGTCGCCGATCCGCTGCGGCTGCTCGACATCTGCGCCACCTCGGACGGCGGGGCGGCGCTGGTGCTGTCCAGCATGGAGTTCGCGCGCCGGCACGGGGCCGCGGACCCGGTGCGGATCCGCGCGGTGTCCACGGTGACGCCCCGCTATCCCACCACCGTGCTGGACCTGCCCGACATCGCGACGGACTCGGCGGTCGCGGTGGAGCCCGCGGACGGGACGTTCCGCGCGTCGATCGCGCGGGCGGCCTACGAGGAGGCGGGGATCGGTCCGCAGGACCTCTCGCTCGCCGAGGTCTACGACCTGTCCACGGCCCTGGAACTGCAGTGGTACGAGGACCTGGGGCTGTGTGGTGAGGGCGGCGCGGCCAAGCTCCTGCGGGAGGGCGCGACGGCGCCGGGCGGCCGCATACCCGTGAACATGAGCGGCGGACTCTCCTCCTTCGGAGAGGCCGTTCCCGCCCAGGCCATCGCCCAGGTCTGCGAGCTCACGCGGCAGTTGCGGGGAGCGGCGGGCGACCGGCAGGTGGCGGGCGCCCGGGTCGGAGTCACCGCGAACCAGGGCCTGTTCGGGCACGGTTCGGCCGTGATCGCCGTCAGATGAGACGGCGGGCTGCTCCTCGCCGGCGTCGGACGGGGCCTGCGGTACAGGGCTTCGCGACGGCACGCGACCGGTGCGAGGGGTGGGTGCGAACCGTTCTCGCCCGCGACCTTGACGCTCCATCAGTGCCGGTGAACACTTCCGGTGTCAGTCGGCGTCGCCGCAATTCGGCGTATTCAGGCACTGCGCCGCGCGGTCCTCGTCCGCGCCAACGGGCCATCCCCCACCGGCGATTCGACTGCTACGGCACGCTCGTCACGGACGCCGGGCGGGGCGCGGGATCTCCCTGCCCTCGGCTGAAGTAGCCATGGGAACGCACCCTGCACGGTGGACCGGGGCGGATCGCCCCGGGCTTGGGCCTAGGAGCCGCCATGAGCAACGGAGATGTTTTCGTCGGTGAGGTCATCGGCACAGCGATACTCATCCTCTTCGGCGCCGGAGTCGTCGCCGCTGTCGTACTCAACTATTCCAAGGCGAAGGACGCCGGCTGGGTCGTCATCGCCTTCGGGTGGGGCTTCGGCGTGCTGGCCGGCGCGTACACCGCCGCGCCGCTGTCCGGCGGGCACCTCAACCCCGCGGTGACGATCGGCATCGCGATCGACACCGGCGACTGGGACCAGGTCCACATCTACATCGCCGGGCAGATGGTCGGCGCGTTCCTCGGCGCGGTGCTGTGCTGGCTGGTCTACTTCGCGCAGTTCCAGGCCAATGCCGAGGAGGAGATCGCGCAGCCGACGCTCGGGATCTTCTCCACCGCGCCCGAGATACGCAATCCCGTGGCGAACCTCATCACCGAGATCATCGCGACCGTCGCTCTGGTCCTGCCGATCCTGGCCTTCGGGCTCACCGAGGGGCTCGGCCAGTCCGGTACCGCGATCCTGATCGTCGCGTTCCTGGTGGTCGGCATCGGTCTGTCGCTCGGCGGGCCGACGGGGTACGCCATCAACCCGGCCCGCGACCTGGGCCCGCGTATCGCCCACGCCATCCTGCCGATCCCCAACAAGGGTACGTCGGACTGGAGTTACTCGTGGATTCCGGTGGCGGGGCCGCTGATCGGCGGAGCGCTGGCCGGGGTCATCTTCAACGCGGCCTTCTAGGCCCGGTCGTCACCTTCCCGGTGCCGGTCGGTCGGCGGGCATCGAGTAGGTGACGGGGGGAGCCGCTGCCGCCCTACGCAGAATCCGACGAAGGGGACGTCATGACGGACAAGTTCGTCGCCGCGATCGACCAGGGCACCACGTCGAGCCGCTGCATCGTCTTCAACCAGGACGGCGCGATCGTCGCCGTCGACCAGCGTGAGCACCGCCAGATCTTCCCCAAGCCCGGCTGGGTGGAGCACGACGCCACCGAGATCTGGTCGAAGGTACAGGCCGTGGTCGCGGGCGCGATCGCGAAGGCCGGGCTGCGCGCGGACCAGCTCAGCGCGCTGGGCATCACCAACCAGCGGGAGACGACGGTCCTGTGGGACCGGGCCACCGGCAAGCCCGTGCACAACGCGATCGTCTGGCAGGACACCCGTACCTCCGCGCTCTGCAACGAACTCGGCGGCACGGACGGGCAGGACCGTTTCCGCGAGCAGACGGGGCTGCCGCTGGCCAGCTACTTCTCCGGCCCCAAGGCGGCCTGGCTGCTGGACAACGTGCCGGGGCTGCGGGCCCGCGCCGAGCGCGGTGAGATCGCCTTCGGCACGATCGACTCCTGGCTGATCTGGAACCTCACCGGCGGCACCGACGGCGGCCGGCACGTCACCGACGTCACCAACGCCGGCCGCACCATGCTGATGAACCTCGAAACACTGCAGTGGGACCAGTCCATCCTCTCCGCGATGAACGTCCCCGAGGCGGTCCTCCCCGAGATCAAGTCCTCCTCCGAGGTGTACGGGACGGCCGTGGGCCAGCTCGCCGGGGTCCCGGTGGCCTCCGCGCTGGGCGACCAGCAGGCGGCGGTGTTCGGGCAGGCCTGCTACGACGTGGGCACGGCCAAGAACACGTACGGAACGGGCAGTTTCCTGCTGCTCAACACCGGGAACCGGCCCGTGCCCTCGAAGAACGGGCTGCTGACCACCATGGGGTACAAGATCGGCACGGAGGCACCGGTCTACTGCCTGGAAGGGGCCATCGCGATCACGGGTGCGCTGGTGCAGTGGTTCCGCGACCAGCTCGGCATCATCCGTACCGCCGACGAGATCGAGACCCTGGCGACGAGTGTCGACGACAACGGAGGCGCGTACATCGTGCCCGCGTTCTCGGGTCTGTTCGCGCCGTACTGGCGCTCCGACGCGCGCGGGGTCGTCACGGGGCTGACCCGGTACGTCACCAAGGGGCACCTGGCGCGGGCCGTCCTGGAGGCGACGAGCTGGCAGACGCGTGAGGTCGTGGACGCGATGTTCCAGGACTCCGGGGTGCAGATCACGACCCTGAAGGTCGACGGCGGCATGACCAAGAACAATCTGCTCATGCAGCATCAGGCGGACGTGCTCGACGTGCCGGTGATCCGCCCGAAGGTCTCCGAGACGACGTGCCTGGGTGCGGCGTACGCGGCCGGTCTGGCGACCGGGGTGTGGAACGACCTCGACGAGCTGAAGACGCACTGGCAGAAGGACGCCGAGTGGACACCGTCCATGGAGGCGTCGGTCCGTGACCGCGAGTACGGCAACTGGCGCAAGGCGGTGGAGAAGAGCTTCGGCTGGCACGACGACGCGCACTGAGTTCCGTTGCCGTACCGCTTCTTTTCGTGCTCCACGCGTGCGTGGAGCACGAAAAGAAGCGGAAGCGCGGCCCCCGGGCCGTCGTGTGCTTCAGCCGGTGACGGTGTGCCGGCGTTCGGCGGCGTACGCCATCGCGTGCTGGACGACCTCGATGAGGACTTCCTTGACCGACTCCCGGCCGCGTGCGTCGCACAGGACCACGGGGACCGCGGAGTCCAGGTCGAGGGCCTGGCGTACGTCCTCGGCGGGGTAACGGGAGGCGCCCTCGAAGCAGTTGACGCCCACCACGAAGGGGATGGAGCGCCGCTCGAAGTAGTCGACCGCCGCGAAGCAGTCCTCCAGACGGCGGGTGTCGGCGAGCACGACCGCCCCCAGGGCGCCGGTCGCGAGCTCGTCCCACAGGAACCAGAAGCGGTCCTGGCCGGGCGTGCCGAAGAGATACAGCACGAGGTCCTCGCGCAGCGTGATGCGGCCGAAGTCCATGGCGACCGTGGTGGTGTGCTTGCCCTCCACACCGCTCGTGTCGTCGACCGGACGGCCCGCCTCGGTCAGCAGTTCCTCCGTGCGCAGCGGCTTGATCTCGCTGACGGCGCCGACCAGGGTGGTCTTGCCGACGCCGAAGCCGCCCGCCACGAGGATCTTGAGAGTGACGGGCTCGACCGGGGCCTTGCCGCGTTCAGTGCGCCCGAAGATCATCGATCTCTTCTCTCGCTTCTCGCTCGCTCAGGTGGTGTCTCGTTGCCGCTGTGGTGGCACGCGGTTCACAGAGCCCGGAGGCCGCTGATCACGTCACGCAGAATGCTTTCGTCCGGCAGCTCCGCCGGGGGTACCGGACGGGTCACATGGACCAGTTCGTCTTCGACGAGGTCGCCGATGAGAACCCGTACGACCCCGATGGGCAGGTCGAGTTCGGCGGCCAGTTCGGCGACCGACTGGGGGGCGTCACGGCAGAGTTCGACGATGTCCACGTGTTCCGGGGACAGGGAGTTGTCCGCCTCGGGGTCGGAGGCGTACTCCTCCGTCACCACCACCGCGATCAGGTCGAGGCGGTGCTGGTTCGGGCTGGTGGTGCGGCCTCGTGTCATGGCATACGGACGGACCACAGGTCCGGCCTCGTCGTCGAACCAGTGGGACAGCTCCTGCCCGTCTCCGCTCATGCCGACTCACTACCCGCCCGAGGACAGTTCGGTGCGCGGAGCGGCGGCGAGATGTACGCCGACGCGCTTCACGAGCAACGTCATCTCGTACGCGACCTGGCCGACGTCGGAGTCGGCGTCGGAGAGGACGGCGAGGCAGCTGCCGTCACCGGCGGCCGTGACGAACAGGAACGCCTCGTCCAGTTCGACCACCGTCTGCCGGACGCTGCCCGCGTCGAAGTGGCGGCCGACGCCCTTGGCGAGGCTGTGGAATCCGGAGGCGACGGCGGCGAGGTGTTCGCTGTCCTCCCTCGTCAGATCGGTCGAGACCCCCGTGGGGAGGCCGTCTCCGGAGAGCACGAGTGCTTTGCGGATGCTGGCGACACGCGCCACCAGGTCGTCGAGGAGCCAGTTGAGCTCCCCCGTCGCCGTGGTGGTCGTGGTGTGGCCGGCGGCCTTCGGTGCGGTCATCGGCCGTCTCCCTTAGTCGTTCCTGGTGCTGTGCCGTCCTGGGCCTCGTCGCCCGCGGCGTTCTCCTCGCGCCCACGCCGCCAACCACGCTGCAGCGAGGCCATCCGGTTGCGTACTTCGTCCGCGTCACGCTCCGAGGGGTCCGTCGTACGGGCCGGGGCGCGCGTGGTGCGCAGGTCGGGCCCTTCCTTCAGCTGCGGGGCCAGATTGGCCTGCCGTACCCGGCGGGGCAGACCGGAAGCAGGGCCTCCGGCCGGTCCGGCGGTGCGGGCGCCCGGGATGCCGGGCGACGGGGCGCCGGGACGCGTGCCGTTCGGTTCGATCCCGCGGCGCGATCCGCGCTGCGGCAGGGCCGGGGCTTCACCGGGTCCGCCGTCCGCGGCTCCGGGGCCGCGCACGACCGCTCCGCCCGTCACTCCGCCCGGCTCGGCTCCGCGGTCCGCGCCACGCTCGGGGGCCGGGCGGCGCTCGCGGTCCGCCGGGCCCGCGCCGACTCCCGCGGGCCAGTCGTCGGCCTCGCCCCTGCGCACGGTGAGCGGGTCCCCGGTCTCCCGGCGTCCCGGCCCACGCCTGGCGCCCCTCGACCGCTTCGGCAGCTCTTCGAGCACGCCGGAGCGCTCGGACGTCTCCTGGGACCGGGTCCGGTCCTGAGCCTGGGCCGACTGGGGCAGTTCCGTGACCTCACCGGTGTCCGGGCGGTCCGTGATCTCGTCGCGCCGCGACCTGCCGTGGGTCACGGGGCGGCCGTGCGAGCTGACCAGCTTGGGGGTGCGGCGGCGCGACAGCGAGACACCGGGCCGCTCGTCGTCGTCCTCGGAGGAGGGTGCCGGCTCACGCGGTGCCTCACGCGTCTCGTCCCCCGCCGGCCCGGCGATGGAGCGGCGCGGGCGGAAGATGCCGCCGCGTTCGCCGTCCTCGTCGTCGAGGGCGCCGGGGAAGTCTTCGAGGGCGTCCAGGCCGACGGGCGCCTCCAGTTCGACCGGTCCGTCGAGGATCGACGCCGACAGGCCGGGCAGCGTGACCGGCACCTGCGACAGGGCGGCCCTGCGGCCTTCGTCGGCCTCGTTCTTCGCGTTCCTGGAGGGAGCCGCCCGGTCGAGCCGGAATCCGACGCCGTTGGTGTCGGGCACGTCGTCCGAGAGCAGCGCGTCGGGCACGAAGACCACCGCGGTCGTCCCGCCGTACGGGGACGGCTGCAGGGAGACGCGTACGTTCTGCCGCTGGGCGAGCCGGCTGACCACGAAGAGGCCGAGCCGGTCGGTGTCGGACAGTTCGAACTCGGGGGTCTCGGCGAGGCGGAGGTTGGCGTCGAGAAGTGCCTCGGCGGCCATGCCGAGGCCGCGGTCGTGGATCTCCAGGGTGAAGCCGTTGGCGACGCGCTCACCGAGGACCTGTACGGCCGTGTGCGGCGGCGAGAACACCGTGGCGTTCTCCAGGAGTTCGGCCACCAGGTGGGTGAGGTCGGCGACGGCGGAGCCGGTGACCGCCATCCGCGGCAGCCGCCGGACCTCGATGCGTTCGTAGTCCTCGACCTCGGCGACGGCGGCGCGTACGACGTCCATCAGCTGGACGGGCTTGCGCCACTGCCTGGAGGGGGCCGCTCCGGAGAGGATGACCAGGCCTTCCGCGTGGCGGCGCATACGGGTCGTCAGGTGGTCGAGGCGGAAGAGGTCGGCGAGTTCGTCGGTGTCCTCGGTCCTGCGTTCCATCGTGTCGAGGAGCGTGAGCTGCTTGTGCAGCAGGACCTGGCTGCGGCGGGCGAGGTTCACGAAGACGTCGGAGACCCCGCTGCGCAGTTCGGACTGCTTGACCGCGGCCTCGACGGCGGACCGCTGGAGGCTGTTGAGCGCCTGGCTGACCTCGCCGATCTCGTTCTTCTCGTACTCCAGGCGCGGGACTTCGGTCTCGACGTCGACCTGTTCGCCCGCGGAGAGGCGGCGCATCACGCTGGGCAGCCGGACGCCCGCGGTCTCGTGGGCCTCCTGGCGGAGCCGGCGCAGGTCGCGGATGAGGCTCCGGCCGATGCGTACGGACATGAAGAGCGAGAAGAGCACCGCGGCCAGGCCGAGCACCCCGGCGATGGCCGCCTTGACGATGACGCCGACCGCGACGGGGCGGACACGGTCCTGGAAGCGGTCGCTCGCCTGGGTGTTGAACTTGTCGAGGCCGTCGAGGACCCCGTCGGCGAGGCCGTCCCAGCTCTTCGCGGTGACGCCGCGCGGGGTGCCCGGCGCGGAGGCGAGGGCGGACTGCTCGGCCACGCGCAGGGGCGCGGTGGCGGCGTTCTTCCAGTAGCGCTCGTAGCGGACGCGCTCCGTGGAGGGCAGCTGCGGGAGGTTGATCTCGTACATGATCGTGCGCTGGGCCACGAGGTCGGAGATGTCGCGTGCCTCTTCGCGGGTGACCTTGCCGACGACGAGGGCGGATCCGAGCAGGGCGTCCTCGCGGGCCAGCAGCTCACGGGCGCGCGACATGTTGACGAGGGCGCGTCCCTGCTTGTCCACGTCCACGTTGTCGAGGACCTGGAGGTTGGCCAGGAGGATGTAACAGGGGTCCACCAGGCGGTTGTAGAGGTCCAGTGCCTGGGCGCGGGTGACGGTGTTGTCCTCGACGCTCTGACGCAGCGACCCCACGCCGTCGAAGGCGTCCAGGATCGCGGTCAGACGCTCGGTGGTGTCGGAACCCATCTCGTCGCGTACCTCGGAGTTCCTGGCGTTCCTGCGGATCTTCGAGACGACCTCGTCGGTGGCGGTCCGGGTGCGGCGCAGGTCGGTGAGGGCGTCGGAGGCCCGGGGGTCCGCGAGATAGACGAGGGTCTGTCGGCGCTCGGCCTGGAGGACGCTGATGACGTCCTCGGTGGGGTAGCCGATCTCCTGCACGATGAAGGTCGTGTCGAACAGCTGGTTGACCTCGCGGCCCGTGAGTACGGTGGCGAAGCCCCAGATCCCGGTCAGGGAAACCAGCGGCACGAGAAGCAGCGCCACGATCTTCCGGCGGATGGACTTCCCGCGAAAGCGCATGGCCTCCCCCAGCTCGACCCCCGGGGACGGGGGCACACATGTACGGCAACAAACGGCGTGAGCCTACTACCGACGCACAGGTATCTCGAAGGCCTGTCCGAGCCTGTCCGGACCGACGCGGCGCGTATCCGGAACAAGACATCCGCAGTTGTCCGTTCATTGCGGGAGATTGCCTCCCTGAAACCGACACGGGGAAAAGAGCGGAACCGGGTCCGCTCGGCGCACCACTTGGCCGAAATTTTTCGATCGCCGGGAATCTTCGGCTTACGCCGATCGTCTGTCTGTATGGAAGTTGGAGGCGGAATCGGCTGCAGGTGCCGGATGCCGCGCCCAGGGGGCGTATAACAGCGCAAGCCGGGCAGCCGATGGGGAGCCGGAGTCTCGTGACACCGGAGCGAGCGGCTGTCGGGCGGTGGGGAGTGACAGGTTGATGGGCACGGCGGAGCGGTACGGGGCACCCGGGACGGGCGCCACGACGATCGCGGAGGCGGAGCGGGGGTCACAGATCCCCCGTCGGGACATTCCGGCCGACATCGCGGCCGATCTCGCAGCCATGGACCGCGCGGCCGCGGAAGCGGACCGTGTGGCGGAGGCCAGGTGGAGGTCCGCGGTTGCGGCGGGGGCCGGAACCGCGCCCGTGACAGGGGCAGGAGCTGTGGCAGAGGCAGAGGCCGTGTCTGCCGCGCAGGCGGGCACGAGGACTGCGGGAGAGAGCAGGCCGGGGGCTGTGACGGAAGCCGGGGCGAAGCCCTTCGCGAGGAGCGGGGACGACCGGGTGCCGCAGACCGGGGAGCAGTACGTCACGGAGCCCGAAGAGCAGGCGTACTACCGGCCCTTGTGGGTCGAGGAGCCCGCGGACAGGCGTCGGCTGCCCGATCCCGTGCGTACGTCGGCGGTGCGCGCCGTCATCATCATCGCCGTGACGCTGATCCAGGCGATGGTCGCCTTCCTGTGCACGCTGGCCGGTTCGTGGCTCGCGTTCCCCATGGTGCTGAGCAGCGTGGCGAGCACGGTGGTGGCCACCTGGGGCGCGCTGGACGTCTGGGTGACGCGCCAGGTGTGGAACCAGCGCAACGGCGTGGTGTCGGAGCCGAGCAGCACCGCCCGGGCCCTGCGGCGCGAGCGGCGCAAGATCCGGCGTCAGGAACGCTCCGCGGAGCGGACCAAGGAGCGGATACGCCGTCGGGGCGGCGGCGCGGGCCAGCTGTCGCACTCCTGACACGTCACGCGTCCTGGGACACCGGCTCCGCCGTGTCCCGGGTCGTGTCCGGCCTAGGGCCTGTCGTCAAATTCCCGGCGTCCGCCCGGAGGGCGGGTCGGGCGGCGTCTGGTGCGTGCTCTCGGTGTGCCGGGCGGAAGTCCGCGTACTGGACGTACTTGGGCTTTCGCCCGGTGCAGCGAGTGGGGTCCCCCCGGCCGGAGGCTGGGGGAGCGTGCCAGGCGTCGCCCGGCAGGCGGGAATTTGACGACAGGCCCTAGGAGACCGCCTCCATCGCGTCGGCCCCGCGGCCCAGTTCACGTCGGGCCCGCATGAACGGGCGGGGGCGGTTGACGGACAGCACCGCGGTCGTCCGGCCCTCGCGCTCGTACAGCGCGAGCAGGCCGTCCTCGCCCGGTGCCCCGTCGGTGACCGTGCCTTCCGCGATGCGGACGGTGTCGGTGTCGAGCCGCCGTCCGGCGAACTGGATCCGCGCCCCGTACTGGTCGGACCAGAAGTAGGGCAGCGGGCGCACGGTCTCCGCGGTGTACCCGGCCAGGAGGTTGCGCACGGCGATCCGGGGCTGCTCGGTGGCGCTGGTCCAGTGCTCGGCGCGGATTCCGCCCACGCGGGCCACGTCTCCGACGGCGACCACCTGGGGCAGAGCCGTCGCGCAGCCGTCGTCGCACAGCACGCCGTCGTGGAGCGCGAGCGGCGAGCCCGCCAGCCAGCCGGTGTTGGGGACGGCGCCGATGCCGACGATCACGACATCGGCGGGGAGGAGACGGCCGTCGGAGAGTTCCACTGCGGTGACCGCGTCCCGACCGCGCAGTGCGGTGACGCCCGTGCCCGTGACCAGGCCGACGCCGCCACGACGATGCAGCGCCGCGCACAGGGCCGCCATCTCGGGGCCGAGTTGGGGCACCAACGGCAGGGGAGCCGCCTCCACGACGGTGACGTCGTGGCCGAGTCCGGCGCACGAGGACGCGGTCTCGGCGCCGATGAAGCCTCCGCCGATCACGACGACACGGCGGGCACCCGTGGTCAGTTCGGCGCGCAGGGCGCGGGCGTCGTCGAGGGTGCGCAGGGTGTGGACCCCGGCGAGTCCGGGACCCGGCAGCCGGCGCGCCGAGGCGCCCGTGGCGATGACGACGCCGTCGCCGGAGACCGTACGGCCGTCGTCCAGGAGGACGGTGCGGCCTCGGGTGTCGAGGCCGCGGGCGCGGGTGCCGAGGAGCCATTCCGCGTCGAGTTCGGCCATTTCCCCGGTGTCGCCGAGGGCCAGTGCGTCCTCGCCGGACCGGCCGGTGAGGAAGTCCTTGGACAGGGGCGGGCGGTCGTAGGGGCGGTGCGGTTCGTCCCCGACGACCACCAGCCGCCCGTCGAACCCCTGGGCACGGAGCTCACGGGCCGCGTACAGCCCGGAGAGCGAGGCCCCGACGACGATGACGGTCCTCATACGGCCGGCTCCTTCCGGACGGCGGGCGCGGACGGCGTCGTGCTTCCGGGAACCGGTGCGGCGCCGGTCACCGCCCGAGCAGGGAGGCGCGTGGGCCTCTCACCTGTGTGCCGGGCGGAGCCCATGAAAAGGTGGGGACCACAGGGGCGCGCTGTGGTGCCCCTCGCGTGGGGGATCGTCATGCCGCCGTGTCCTCCTTCGCTGCCACGTGGACATGGATGACACCGTCGTCGACGGTGACGCGGTGGGTGCGGACGGCGCGGCGCGCGGGCAGACACGTCGGCAGTCCCGTGCGGAGATCGAACGAGGCGGCGTGCAAGGGGCATTCGACCAGGCAGCCCTCCAGCCACCCCTCGGAGAGCGACGCGTCCTGATGGGTGCAGGTGTCGTCGATGGCGTACAGCTCGCCGTCGGCGTTGAACACGGCGATGGGCGGCATGGTGTCGACACGGACGGATTCGCCCGCGGGGAGGTCATCAAGGCGGCAGACGGGAATCACGGGCCCCCCTCTCGGTCCAGGACCCACAGTCCTGGTCCTCACAGGTCCGGTGCGGTCCGAGACCTTCCCGGTCACGGACTCTTCGGTAACATGATGTTTCGTATGGCGCACGAGGGAGCGCTATGCGCAACAGAATCCGCGCGGGATGCCCGTCACGTCAAGGGCTTCCGGCAGATGCGGCTCAAACCGGGCCGCCAGGTGGTGAGAGTTGAGCTATGACCCGCACTCAGAAGCAGGCTGACGGCACAGGGGAGACACCGGAGAAGCAGAGCAGAGGCGCGGGGAGCGCCGTCCAGTCGGTGGACCGCGCGGTGAGCGTGCTGGAGATCCTCGCCCGGCTCGGCGAGGCGGGCGTCACCGAGATCGCCGACGAGCTTGAGGTCCACAAGTCCACGGCCTTCCGGCTCCTCGGGGTGCTGGAGAACCGCGGCCTGGTCGCCCAGGCGAAGGACCGCGGGAAGTACTTCCTGGGGGCCGGCGTACTACGCCTGGCGGGGGCGGCGGCAGTGCGGCTGGACATCTCGCAGGAAGGGGTGCCCGTCTGCCGCGAACTCGCGGACGAGCTGGGCGAGACCGTCAACATCGCGGTCCTCGACGACAACGCGGCGGTCAACATCATGCAGGCCCGTGGCGCCGCGTCGGTCACCGCGCAGAACTGGCTGGGCAGACGCACCCCGCTGCACGCCACCTCCAGCGGCAAGGTGCTGCTGGCCCACCTGCCGCCGACGCTCCGCGAAGGGCTGCTGGCCAGGA
Source organism: Streptomyces sp. NPDC127119 (assembly GCF_042677425.1). NCBI lineage: Bacteria > Bacillati > Actinomycetota > Actinomycetes > Kitasatosporales > Streptomycetaceae > Streptomyces > Streptomyces sp. NPDC127119. The sequence goes on from NZ_JBHXTO010000010.1 coordinate 23,163, forward strand.
CCCTGCCGCGCTTCACCGAGCGCACGATCACCGGGACGGCCGCGCTGCGCGCGGAGCTGGAGGCCGTGGTCGAGCAGGGGTACGCGTTCGCCCTGGAGGAGCTGGAGCTGGGGCTGGCCGCCACGGCCTCTCCGGTGCGCGCGCACGACGGCAAGGTGATCGGCGCGATCAGCGTCTCCGGACCGGTGTACCGGCTGGAGCCGGACCGGCTGCCGGAGCTCGCCAAGCGCACGGTCGCGGCCGCGTCCGACCTCTCGCGCCGGATGGGCTACGGCTTCTGACGGAAGCGGGGGCGCCTCCTCGGGCCGGCACGGAACCGGCCATGGAACCGAGCCGGAGGCCGAACTCGTACGGGCACGGAACCGGCCACGGAGCCGGGTCGCGCAGCGGGCTCCGGCGGAGGTGGTCCGGACACGAACCCGAGCCGGGCACCGGGCTTCGCGCGGACACGGAACACGGCGCGAACAGCCGGCCGGAACACGGCGCGGGGTCAGGAACATCTGGCCCCGCGCTTCTGTGTGTCGGACAGATTTCGGGGCGCCGGTTCCTTTTGCCAAGGGTTAACCCGCACCTCTTGACGGCCCCCTGGAGGCGTTCTCACTATGTTCCTCATAGCGCAACCCATAGTGCATTGCGCAACAGCAGAGGAGCTAGGTCGTGCCATACGAGGTCCGTGCCGTAGTCGCTGTGAAGAAGGGCGCACCCGTCGAGGTGCGGACGATCGTCGTTCCCGATCCCGGTCCTGGCGAGGTGCTCGTCACCGTGCAGGCCTGCGGGGTCTGCCACACGGATCTGCACTATCGCGAGGGCGCGATCAGCGACGACTTCCCGTTCCTGCTGGGCCATGAGGCGGCCGGCACGATCGAGGCGGTCGGTGAGGGCGTCACCGACCTCAGGACCGGCGACTACGTGGTCCTTGCCTGGCGGGCCCCCTGCGGTGCGTGCCGCTCCTGCCGCCGTGGCCGCCCCTGGTACTGCTTCGACTCGCGCAACGCCACCCAGCCGATGACCCTCCTCGACGGCACCCCGCTCAGCAACGCGCTCGGCATCGGCGCCTTCGCCGAGAAGACCCTGGTCGCGGCGGGCCAGGCCGTGAAGATCAACCCCGCGGCCCGCCCCGAGGCCGCGGGCCTGGTCGGCTGCGGGGTGATGGCCGGCTACGGCGCCGCGGTGAACACCGGCAACGTCGGGCGCGGTGACACGGTCGCCGTCATCGGCTGCGGCGGTGTCGGCGACGCGGCCATCGCGGGCGCCTGCCTCAACGGCGCCATGAAGGTCATCGCCGTCGACATCGACGACAAGAAGCTCGACCGGGCGGAGAGGTTCGGCGCCACCCACACGGTCAACTCGCGTGGCACCGACCCGGTCGAGGCCGTGCGCGCCCTCACCGACGGTTTCGGGGTCGACATCGCCATCGACGCCGTGGGCCGCCCGGAGACGTTCGAGCAGGCCTTCTACATGCGCGATCACGCGGGGCTGCTGGTGCAGGTCGGTGTCCCGACGCCGGAGATGAGGATAGAGCTGCCGCTGATCGACGTGTTCTCCCGCGGCGGCGCGATCAAGTCCTCCTGGTACGGCGACTGTCTGCCCAGCCGCGACTTCCCGTTCCTCATCGACCAGTACCTCTACGGGCTCCTCGATCTGGGCGCGTTCGTCTCGGAGACCATCGCGCTCGACCAGGTCGAGGAGGCCCTGTCGAACATGCACCGCGGTGAGGTGCTGCGCTCGGTGGTGGTCCTGTGAGCGGCCACGAGTCCAACAGCCCCGATGTGGCCGTCGTGCCCCGTGCGGCCGCCGTGCCCCGTGCCGCCGTCGTGCCCCGTGTGGTCGTCGTGGGCGCCGGCATCGTCGGCTGCTCCCTCGCGGACGAACTGACCGCCCGCGGCTGGACCGACGTCACCGTCCTCGAACAGGGGCCGCTCCCCGCTCCCGGCGGCTCCACCTCCCACGCACCGGGCCTCGTCTTCCAGACCAGTCCGTCCAAGACCCTCACGGCCTTCGCCCGCTACACGGTCGAGAAGTTCAACTCCCTGGAAGTGGACGGCGTCTCCTGCTTCAACCAGGTGGGCGGCCTGGAACTCGCGACCACGCCCGAGCGCCTCGCCGAGCTGCACCGCAAGGCCGGTTACGCCGCCTCCTGGAGCGTACGCGGCGAGATCGTGAGCGCGGCCCGCTGCAAGGAACTCTGGCCCCTGATCGACGAATCGATGGTCCTCGGGGGCTTCCACACCCCCGACGACGGTCTGGCCCGCGCGCTGCTCGCGGCCCACGCCCAGAAGGAACGGGCCGAGAGCCGCGGTGCCCGCTTCCTGGACCGGCACACCGTCACCGGGATCGAGAAGGAGGACGGCAGGGTCACCGCCGTCGTCACCGACCAGGGCGTCTTCCCCGCCGACCACGTCGTCTCGGCGGCCGGATTCTGGGGGCCGGTGATCGGCCGCATGGCCGGGGTCGACGTACCTCTGCAGCCGCTCGCCCACCAGTACGCGCGGACGAAGCCGCTGCCCGAACTGGCCGTTGCCCACACGGAGGCGCAGGCGGACACCGGGGCACGGGCGGTCGCGGAGGCGTCGCGGCCCATCCTCCGTTTCCAGGACCGCGACCTCTACTTCCGTGAGCACGGTGACCGCATCGGCATCGGCAGTTACGCCCACCGGCCGCTCCCCGTGGACCCCTTCGCGGTCCTCGGCTACGACGAGGCGCGTGCGAACGACCTGGAGATGCCGTCGTCGTTCCCCTTCACCGAGGAGGACTGGGCGCCGAGCTGGGACGACTGCCGAAGGCTGCTGCCCGCCCTGCGCCGGAGCGAGATCGAGGAGGGCTTCAACGGCGTCTTCTCGTTCACCCCCGACGGCATGCCGGTTCTCGGCGAATCGCGTGCGCTGCGGGGTTTCTGGCTGGCGGAGGCCGTGTGGGTGACCCACTCGGCCGGTGTCGCCAAGGCCGTGGCCGAGTGGATGATCGACGGCCGCCCCGAGATCGACGCCCACGAGTGCGACCTCACGCGCTTCGAGGAGGCCCAGCGCTCACCCTCGTACATCAGGGAGCGCGGCTCGCAGCAGTTCGTCGAGGTGTACGACGTCCTGCATCCGCTCCAGCCGATGGAACGGCCGCGGCCTCTGCGGGTCAGCCCCTTCCACGCACGCCAGCAGGAACTGGGCGCGTACTTCCTGGAGGGCGGCGGCTGGGAGCGTCCGCACTGGTACGAGGCGAACGCGCCGCTCGCCGCCGGGCTCGACGTGCCCGCGCGGGACGCCTGGTCGGCGCGGTACTGGTCGCCCGTCGCCGCGGCCGAGGCGCGGGCCACCCGGGAGAAGGTCGCGCTCTACGACATGACTCCCCTGCGCCGCCTCGAAGTCACCGGCCCCGGCGCCCTCGAATTCCTGCACGGCATGACCACGAACAACCTCCGTAAGAAGCCCGGCGCCGTCACCTACACCCTGCTCCTGGACGACACGGGTGGCATCCGCTCCGACCTCACCGTCGCGCGCCTGGGCCCCGACCGTTTCCAGGTGGGCGCCAACTCCCCCGCGGACCTGGACTGGTTGGCCAGGCACGCCCCCGACGGCGTGCATCTCCGGGACATCACGTCCGGTACGTGCTGCGTCGGGGTCTGGGGGCCGCTCGCCCGCGCGCTCGTGCAGCCGCTCACCCGCGACGACTTCTCGCACGAGGGCTTCGGCTACTTCCGCGCCAAGGAGACGTACATCGGCCATGTCCCCGTCACCGCCATGCGGTTGAGCTACGTCGGGGAGCTGGGCTGGGAGCTCTACACCAGCGCCGACCTGGGGCTCCGCCTCTGGGACACGCTCTGGGAGGCGGGCCGGGAGCACGGTGTGATCGCGGCCGGGCGCTCCGCGTTCAACAGCCTGCGGCTGGAGAAGGGGTACCGGGCGTGGGGCGTCGACATGACCGACGAACACGATCCGTACGAGGCGGGGGTGGGGTTCGCCGTTCGGCTGGACAAGGGGGAGTTCTTGGGGATGGGGGCGCTGGAGGGGCGCGGCGGGGGCGGTGTGGGTCAGCCTCGGCGTCGGCTCACACCGTTGTTGCTCGACGATCCGTCGGCCGTGGTGCTCGGCAAGGAGCCCGTGTACGTCGACGGCTCCCCTGCGGGGTACGTCACGAGTGCGGCGTACGGGTACACGGTGGGGCGGTGTGTGGCGTATGCGTGGTTGCCGGTGTTGCCCGTGGGGGCGGGGGTCTCTGTCGAGTACTTCGAGGAGAAGGTGGGGGCGACTGTCGTCGACGAGCCGATCTTCGATCCGAAGATGAGCCGTATTCGACGGTGATCGTCCCTCCGGGGAGAGACCGTGGACAGCCTGCGGGTCCGTGGGGGCTGGTCGCGCCCCGCGGCCGAGCCGCATCTCGATACGGCCCCGCGCCCCTTAAAAGCAAAAGACTGCGCCGTTCCCCGCGCCCCTGAACGGCGGAAGTCCGCGCCGTTGCCCGCGCGACTCAAAGACAAAAGATTGCGCCGTTCCCCGCGCCCCCGGAAAGACGGAGGTCCCCGTGTCCCCCAGTTACGACGTCGTCGTCATCGGTCTTGGCGGTATGGGTAGTGCCGCTGTTCATCATCTGTCCTCGCGTGGTGTGCGGGTGCTCGGTCTTGAGAAGTTCGGGCCCGTGCACAACCGTGGGTCCAGTCACGGGGGTTCGCGGATCACCCGGCAGTCCTATTTCGAGGACCCGGCGTACGTGCCGCTGCTGCTGCGCGCCTATGAGCTGTACGAGGACGTGGAGCGGGCCACCGGGCGGGACATCGCCACCCTGTGCGGCGGTGTGATGATCGGCCGACCCGATTCGCTGACCGTCTCCGGTTCGCTGCGCTCGGCGGCCCGGTGGGACCTGCCCCACGAGATGCTCGACGCGGCCGAGATCCGCCGTCGTTTCCCCACCCTCGCTCCGAGGGACGACGAGGTCGGGCTCTTCGAGAGGAAGGCCGGCCTGGTCCGCCCCGAGAACATGGTCGCGGCGCATCTCCAACTCGCCACCCGGCAGGGCGCCGACCTGCACTTCGACGAGCCGATGACCCGCTGGGAGCCGTACCGGGACGGCGTACGCGTGCACACCGCCGAGAACACGTACACGGCGGGCCAGTTGGTGATCTGTCCGGGCGCCTGGGCGCCGCAGCTGCTCACCGACCTCGGGGTGCCGTTCACCATCGAACGGCAGGTCATGTACTGGTTCCAGCCCAGGGGCGGGGTCCGGCCCTTCGTGCCCGAGAACCACCCGATCTACATCTGGGAGGACGCGGACGACGTCCAGGTGTACGGCTTCCCGTCCATCGACGGGCCGGAGCTGGGCGCCAAGGTGGCGTTCTTCCGCAAGGGGCAGATCTGCACCCCGGAGACCATCGACCGCACGGTCCACGAGGACGAGATCCGGGCGATGGCGGACCACATGTCCCGCTGCATCCCCGATCTGCCCGGCACCTTCCTCAAGGCCGCCACCTGCATGTACTCCAACACTCCGGACGAGCACTTCGTGATCGCCCGGCATCCCGCGCATCCCGAGTCCGTGACCGTGGCCTGCGGTTTCTCCGGCCATGGCTTCAAGTTCGTGCCGGTTGTCGGCGAGATCCTCGCCGATCTGGCCCTGACGGGGACCACCGGTCACCCGATCGGCCTGTTCGACCCCCACCGCCTCGCCGCCGCGCCCGCCTGAGGAGCACGCTCGTGTCGACGACCCCCGTATCCGCCGCCCCCGCATCCGTCTCCCCCGCCGCCTCCGCCCAGCTGCCCCCCAGTCTGATCAGCACACTGCCGGGGCACTACTACACCGATCCGGAGATCTTCCGGCAGGAGCAGGAGCACCTCTTCGAGTCGATGTGGTTCTGCGCCGTCCGCTGCGCCGACCTGGCCAAACCGGGTGCGTTCCGTACGGTCCAGGTGGGCCGTGAGAGCGTCCTGATCACCCGGTCCCGTACGGGCGAGCTGCGGGCCTTCCTCAACATCTGCCGCCACCGCGGTGCCCGGCTCTGCACCGAGGAGGCCGGCGAGGTCCGGCGCAACCTCCAGTGCCCGTACCACGCCTGGACGTACGGCCTGGACGGGAAGCTGATCGCGGCGCCGAACCTGGTGAAGATGCCGGACGTCGACCGCACGGAGTACGGGCTGGTCACCGTCGCGCTGCGGGAGTGGCTCGGATACGCCTGGGTGTGTCTGGCCGACGAGCCGCCGTCCTTCGAGGAGACGGTGATGGGCGCGGCCGTGGAACGGCTCGGGAACGTGGCGGCCGTCGAGCACTACGGCACGGAGAACCTCGCCCTCGGCAAACGCATCACCTACGACGTGCGGGCCAACTGGAAACTGATCGTCGAGAACTTCATGGAGTGCTACCACTGCGCGACCATCCACCCCGAACTGACGGAGGTGCTGCCGGAGTTCGCGGACGGTTACGCCGCCCAGTACTACGTCGGCCACGGCGCCGAGTTCGGCGAGGGGATCAAGGGCTTCACGGTCGACGGCAGCGAGGGATTCGGCAGGCTGCCTGAGGTCGCGGAGGATCAGGACCGTCGTTACTATGCGATAACGGTCAAACCCACCGTGTTCATCAATCTCGTCCCCGACCATGTCATCCTGCACCGCATGTTCCCCCTCGCCGAGGACCGGACGATCGTGGAGTGCGACTGGCTCTACGCCCCCGAGGTCGTCGAGTCGGGCGCCGATGTGTCGAGGTCCGTGGAGCTCTTCCACCGGGTCAACGCCCAGGACTTCGAGGCGTGCGAGCGAACGCAGCCCGCCATGGCGTCCCGCGCCTACCGCAGGGGCGGGGTGCTGGTGCCCACCGAGCACCACATCGGGATGTTCCACGAGTGGCTCATAGGCATGCTGGGAGGCAGGGATGGCGGATCTCTACATCGGCGGCACCTGGACGAGCGCGCGGGAGAAACGCACGCGTGAGATCCGCTGTCCGGCCGACGGATCGCTCGTCGCTGTCGTCGACGAGGCGGGCGGCGAGGACACCGTCGACGCGATCGCAGCCGCGCGCCGCGCCTTCGACGAGGGCCCCTGGCCGCGGACCCCCGCGAACGAACGCGGCGATGTGCTGCTCCGCGTCGCCGACCTGCTCGCCCGCGACAAGCCCGCACTCGCCCGCGCGGAGTCCCTCGACACCGGCAAACGCCTGGTGGAGAGCGAGTACGACATCGACGACATCGAGAACTGCTTCCGCTACTTCGGACGGCTCGTCGCCAGCGAGTCCGGCCGGGTCGTGGAGACGGGCACCGAGGGCGTCGACAGCCGGGTCGTACACGAACCGGTCGGGGTGTGCGCGCTGATCACCCCCTGGAACTATCCGCTGCTCCAGACCGCGTGGAAGGTCGCCCCCGCGCTGGCCGCGGGCAACACCTTCGTCCTCAAGCCGAGCGAGCTGACCCCGCACACCGCGATCCATCTGATGCGTCTCCTGGAGGAGGCCGGGGTGCCCGCCGGGGTGGCGAACCTGATTCTCGGCGCCGGTCCGGAGGCGGGCGCTCCGCTGGGCGACCATCCCGACGTGGACCTGGTCTCCTTCACCGGCGGTCTGCAGACCGGACGCAGGCTGATGGCCGCGGCGGCCGGGACGGTGAAGAAGGTCGCCCTCGAACTGGGCGGCAAGAACCCGAACATCGTCTTCGCCGACGCCGACTTCGAGACGGCCGTCGACATGGCGCTGACGGCCGTCTTCCTGCATTCCGGGCAGGTCTGCTCGGCCGGGGCGCGGCTGCTGGTCGAGGACTCCCTGCACGACCGTTTCGTCGACGAGGTCGTCCGCCGGGCCCGGCTGATCAGGCTGGGCGGGCCGTTCGACGAGCGGGCACAGACCGGGCCGCTGATCTCGGCGGCCCACCGGGCGAAGGTCGAGGCGTACGTGGCCAAGGGGCTGGAGGAGGGGGCGGTCCTGCGCTGCGGAGGGGGCCGGCCGGCCGAGCCCCCGCACCCGGAGGGCTTCTACTACCCGCCGACCGTGCTCGACGAGTGCTCCGGAGACATGACCGTGGTCCAGGAGGAGTCCTTCGGGCCGGTCCTGACCGTGGAGCGGTTCACCGACGAGGCGGAGGCCGTACGGCTGGCCAACGCCACGATCTACGGACTGGCCGGCGGCATCTTCACGTCCGACGAGGCGAAGGCGCAGCGCGTCGCGTCGGCGCTGCGCATCGGAACGGTCTGGATCAACGACTACCACCCGTACGTCCCGCAGGCCGAGTGGGGAGGCTACAAGCAGTCCGGGTTCGGGCGGGAACTCGGACCCGCGGGCCTCGCCGAGTACCGCGAGACCAAGCACATCTGGCGGACCACGAATCCGAGTCCACAGGGCTGGTTCTCGTGAACCGCCGCCGCGACCGACTCCGCGACCGCAGCGGCTGACTTGGGGGGGGCTGCCGACAACCACCGCAGAATCCACCGCACTTCACCGTACGGATCCGGCCGCCGGCGCCATAAGATCCAGTCTTCACCGACGACCCCGCACGAGCCGCACTCCCCCTCCCGCCCGGGAGAACTCCCCCTTCCCAGGAGGCCGCTCATGACCACCACCGAGCAACCATCGGAGCAACCAGCCGGTCCGCACGGTCACGACGACAAGCACAGTCACGACGACTCCGAACTCAACGAGTTCGGCTACAAGCCCGAGCTCAAGCGCACGCTCGGCAACTTCCACACCTTCGCCGCCGGGATCAGCTACATCTCCATCCTCACCGGCACCTTCCAGCTCTTCTACTTCGGCTACGGCAGCGGCGGGCCCGCCTACTGGTGGTCCTGGCCCATGGTCTTCATCGGCCAGTTCATGGTCGCGCTCTGTTTCGCGGAACTCGCCGCCCGCTATCCCGTGGCCGGTTCCGTCTACAACTGGTCCAAGAAGATAGGCAATCCGCACATAGGCTGGCTGGCCGGCTGGACCATGCTGATCGCCTCGGTCGTGTCGATCGCGGCCGTGGCCCTCGCCTACCAGCTGACGCTTCCGCAGATCTCCTCCGCGTTCCAGTTCGTGGGCGACGGCACGGGCAAGTACGACGTGGCCACCAACGCCGTGCTGCTGGCCTCCGTCCTGATCGTCTTCACCACTCTGGTGAACGCCCTCGGTGTGAAGCTGATGGCCCGGATCAACACGGCGGGCGTCTTCATCGAGCTGATCGCCACCGTCGTACTCATCGTGCTGTTCGCCGTGCACATCACCCGTGGTCCGGGGGTCGTGCTGGAGACGAACGGTACGGGCGCGGGTCAGCCCGGCGACTACTTCGGCGCGTTCCTGGTCGCGTCGCTGGCGTCCGCGTACGTGATGTACGGCTTCGACACGGCCGCCTCGCTCGGCGAGGAGTCCCTCGACCCGTCGCGCAACGCGCCGCGCGCGATCATCCGTGCCATCGTCGCCTCGTTCGTCCTCGGCGGACTCGTCCTGCTGCTCGCGCTGATGAGCGTGTCCAGCCTGAAGGGCGACCGGCTCTCCACGGACGGCCTGCAGTACGTCGTCCTCAACGTGCTCGGTGAGGACGCGGGCAAGGCCATGCTGTGGTGCGTGTTCATCGCGGTCACCGTGTGCGCCCTGGCCGTGCACACGGCAGCGATCCGGCTGGCCTTCGCGATGGCGCGGGACAACAACCTGCCCGCCTCCTCCAAGCTGGCCAAGGTGCACCCGCGCTTCCAGACCCCGATCCTGCCCGCGGTGATCATCGGGGTCCTGGCGCTGGCGATCCTGGTGGTCAACATCCGCCAGCCGCAGATCTTCACCGTGGTCACCAGTATCGGCATCATCCTGATCTATCTCGCGTATCTGCTGGTCACCGGGCCCATGCTGGTGGCCAGGCTGCGCGGCAAGTGGCAGCCCGCGGGCGAGGGCCGGTTCTCGCTCGGCCGCTGGGGGCTGCCCGTCAACATCGTCGCCGTGGTGTGGGGCACGGCCATGATGATCAACCTGATCTGGCCGCGCGCCGCGGTCTACAACGCCGCCGCCCCGTACCACTGGTATCTGCGGTGGGGCGCCGTCCTGTTCGTCGGCATCGTGATGGGTGGCGGCTTCGCCTACTACTGGTTCGTGCAGCGGCACCGCACCGGAGTGCTCGCGGAGCACCAGTACAAGGCCGCCGACACACCGCTTCCGCCCGCCTCTCCGGCGGCCACGCCCACGGCCGACTGACGACCCACGCTCCACGACCGACTACCGACTACCGACTACCGACGATCGCAACTCCTCAAGAAGTGCTAGGACTCCAGGACTCCAAGGAGGTCAACTCACCATGCAGGAAGACGAGTTCGACTATGTCGTGGTGGGCGGGGGCACCGCGGGCAATGTGGTCGCGGCCCGGCTCTCCGAGGACCCGGCCGTCACGGTCTGCGTCCTGGAGGCCGGACCCAGTGACGTCGGCGACGACGCCGTCATGAAGCTGGAGCGCTGGATGGGGCTGCTGGAGTCCGGCTACGACTGGGACTACCCGGTCGAGCCGCAGCCCAGCGGCAACAGCTTCATGCGGCACGCCCGCGCCAGGGTGCTCGGCGGCTGCTCCTCGCACAACTCCTGTATCGCCTTCTGGGCACCCGCGGAGGACCTGGACGACTGGGCCGCCGCGGGCTGTACGGGCTGGAGTTCGGCGGAGCTCTTCCCGCTCTACCGGCGGCTGGAGAACAACGACGCCCCCGGCGAGCACCACGGCCGCACCGGCCCGGTGAAGCTCCGTACGCTCAAGAGCGACGACCCGTGCGGGACGGCCCTGCTGGAGGCCTGCGTCCAGGAGGGCATCCCGACGACGCCCTTCAACTCGGGCAGGACCGTCGTCCGGGGCGCGAGCTGGTTCCAGATCAACTCCGACGAGAACAACATCCGGCAGTCCTCGTCGGTCGCGTATCTGCACCCGATCCTCGGCAAGCGCCCGAACCTCGATGTACGCACCGGGGTGCGCGCCAAGAGACTGGTGCTGGACGGGCGGCGCTGCGTGGGCGCCGAGTACCTGGACCCCGACCTGATCCACACCCGGACGGTACGGGCCAGGCGCGAGGTGATCGTGTCCTGCGGCTCGATCGACAGCGCGAAACTGCTGATGCTGTCGGGCATCGGGCCCGCCGGACATCTGCGCGAGGTCGGCGTCGACGTGGTGGTGGACGCGGCAGGCGTCGGCGAGAACCTTCAGGACCATCCCGAGGGCGTCATCATGTGGGACGCCAAGCAGCCCATGACGACCACTTCGAGCCAGTGGTGGGAGGCGGGCATCTTCTACGACACCGAACCGGGCCTCGACCGGCCCGACCTGATGTTCCACTACGGATCGGTGCCGTTCGACATGAACACCGCGCGGTGGGGCTATCCGACCTCCGAGAACGCGTTCTGTCTCACGCCGAACGTCACCCGTGCGAAGTCGCGGGGCACGGTACGGCTGCGGACCCGCGACTACCGGGACAAGCCGAGGGTCGATCCGCGGTACTTCACGCACGAGCACGACGCGCGCGTGATGACGTACGGGCTGAAACTGGCCCGGCGGATCGCCTCGCAGCCCGCGCTGAGCGGGTGGGCGGGGGCCGAGCTGGCCCCGGGGCCCGACGTCCGGACGGACGACGAGCTGCTCGACTACATCCACAAGACCCACAACACCGTCTACCACCCGTCGTGCACGGTGAAGATGGGTGCGGAGGGGGACGCTTCCGCCCCGCTGGACCCGCGGTTGCGGGTCAAGGGGGTGGAGCGGCTGCGGGTCGCGGACGGGTCGGTGATGCCGGATCTTGTCAGCGTGAATCCGTGCATCACGACGATGATGATCGGCGAAAAGTGCGCGGACCTCCTGAAGGAGGACGCCCTGTAGGCCCCGTCAGGGGCCCCTTCAAGGGCCCCGTAGGGGCGCGGGGAACTGCGCGACCAGCCACAACGGACCCGCAGTGACCCGCAACCGCGCGATGGTGGGGAAACTGACGGCCGGTGGGGGCCGGTCGCGCAGTTCCCCGCGCCCCTCAAGGGGCACTCGGCGCGGGCCGCTTGTACATGCGGGTCGCCGTGATCTCCGTGTGGGCCGCCTCCCCCGCGGGAACCTCCCGGGGCAGGCCCGGCCGGAGATGTTCCTCCACGCTGATGTACTTGAGCCCCGCCCGCAGATCCGCGTCGTTGCGCAGGCGGATCACCAGCGGGAACTCCGCGAGCGCCGTCGTATCGAACAGTCCCGTGGTGTACAGGAGTTGCACACCGAGCGCGTCGGACACGGCCCGCTGCAGCTCCAGCAGATACGTCGCGTTGGCACGCCCGATGGGATTGTCCAGGAACAGCGTGCCGGCGTGACGGTGCTTGTCCCGGCCGCGGTCGTTCGAGCGCAGGGCCGCCATCGTGCAGTACAACGCGATCGCCGCGGTGAGCAGCTGGCCACCGGAGAACACGTCGCCCATCTGTCCGACGGGGACGCGCTCGGCGCGCAGCACGGCGTCGGGCTTGAGGATCTCGACGGCGACACCCTTGGGCTGGAGCGCCGCGGCCACCCCTCTGAGCAGCAGGGACATCCCGTCGCGGCGCAGGTCGGAATTCTTCTTGACGGCCGCCCTGGTCGCCTCGTCGACGACCTCGCCGAGGCGTTCGGCGAGCGTGGCCTGATCGGGCTCCTCGAAGCGGATCCGCAGGAACTCCTGCCCCGACCACTCCCCCAGCCCTTCGGGGAGCCGGGACAGCCGCTGGGCCGACCGCAGGGTGGCGAGCGCGGACTCGACCAGACCGCGCAGCCGGTCCACGATCGAGTCTCGGTTGCGCTCCAGCTGCGCCAACTCGTCGGTGAGGACCCGCAGTCGGGGCGCGAAGGCGTCCGCCCACTTCTGCGCGTGCTCGGGCAGCGCGGACGCGGGCAGCTCCCGGATCTGCTGACGCGCGGGCGTGCGCACCTGCTCGTACCGCGTGGAGTTGGCGTGCCGTACGAGGATGTCGCTCGCCTCGCGCACGGCCGCCTCGGCGGCGGACAGGTCGGCCGCGCAGCCGCGCAGGGAGCGGCGGGCCTCGGCGGCGGACTGCCTGGCCTCTTCGAGCGTGCCGGGGTAGGGCTCGGTCTCCTCCTGTTCGTCGTCCGTGTGCTCCCGCAGGAGGTCCCGGAGCAGGGCGGCCGTCTCGTCGAAGCCGCCGGCCGCGTCCTCGGCGGCGTGGTGGGCGTCGAGCAGTTCGGTGTGCGCGGCGCGCGCCTGGCTCAACGCGTCGGTACGGGAGGCGAGTTCGCCGGTGGCGGTGCGCAGCAGGCTCTGCGCGTGCTCGGCGTCGCGCGGCACGAGGTCGTCGGGCAGCTCGGTGTGGGCGTCGGCGTCCTCGGGCGCGTGCCGCTCGGCCTCGCCGCGCAGCCGGCCGAGCTGTTCGCTCGCGGTCGACACCCGGCCTTCGAGGAGCTGGACCAGTTCCTCGGCGCGGGCCACGGCGGCCTGCCGGGACGGTCCGTCGGAGCCGTCGGTGGACTCCAGGAGCTGGGCGGCCCGGGTGCGCACCTTGTTGGTCAGCCGGTTCAGCTCGGTGAGCGCGGTGCTCTCGTCGCTCTCGGCCCGGGACTGCTCGGCGCGCAGGTCGGCGCCGACCCCGACCTTCTCGTACAGCTGGGAAGCGGCCCGGTAGGCCTCACGGAGGGCGGGCAGCGACGACTTCGCGGCTCCCGACTCCTCCTCCGGGAGATCGTCGGGGGCGCCCGCGATCTCCGCGCGCTCGGCGCGCAGCGCACGGGCGGTGCGCCGGGCGTCGTCGGCGGCGCGCTGGGTGCCGCGCCGGTCCTCGTCGGCGGCGCGGGCCCGCTCCAGACAGGACTGGGCGCGGGCCTCCGACTCGGCGGCGTCGTCGGCGAGTTCACGTACCTTGACCTGCCAGCCGGCGCGCTCGCGCAGCCGGAAGGCGAGTCCGGCGAGCGCGTCGGCCGCGCGCCGGGCCCGCTGGGCGGCTTCCTGCCGTTCGTCCCGGACGAGGGCCGCCTCGGCGGCCTCCTCGTCGGCCTCGGTCCGCACGGCACGGGCCTCGGCCAGCTCGGCCTCGGCCTCCTCGGCGAACGTGCGCGCGTCACCGGCCGCCGTGGCGAGTTCGGTGAGCCGCCCCGCCGGGCAGCCCGTGCGCCAGGAGGCGAGCCGTGCGGCCAGTTCCCGGTCCTTGGCGAGCCGGGCCGCCGACTCGCGGATCTCGTCGTCCCGCTCGGCCGCGCGCCTGCGCAGCGCCTGCCGCTCCTCGTCGGCGGCGTGCTCGTCGTGCATGGCCGGGTTCGGTGGTACGAGGAAGACGTCGTCCCCGCCCGCGCCGGGGGCCGGGGTCGGGGCGAGCAGCGCGGCGGCCGTGCCGACGGCCACCGTGGAGCGCGGGAGCAGCGCGGCGTCGGTGAGGGCGTCGCGGGCCCTGGCGTGGGTGTCCGGGTCCGTGATGATCACGCCGTCGACCAGTTCGGGCCGGGCGGCCAGCACGCGCGCGTGGTCGACGGGGTCGACGGCCTGCGCGAGGTAGCGCCAGCCGGGCAGCGCGGGGATGCCGTGCTCGCCCAGGTACTCCACGGTGGCGAGCACGTCGGGGCCGGGCGGCAGCAGCCCGCCGTCACCGAGCGCGCCGAGGATGCGGGAGTCGTCGGCGGCGGCGGTCCGCAGTTCGAAGAGCTGTCGTTCGGCGGAGGTGACGGTGTCGTCGAGGAGCTGCCGGAGCTCGTCGGCGTAGTGGTCCAGCTCCCGGGGGGTGAGGGGGCCGTCGCCCTCCCCGCCGCCGTCGGTTGCCGTGGTGGTGATCGCCCTGCTGTCGGCGCTCGTGTCCGTGGGGGCCGAGTGCCGGGGCCCCGGCAGCGACGGGCGCCCGGGGTTTCCCGGGCCGCCGGAGGCTCCCGGCAGGCCGAGCAGTTCGGCGAGCCGCTCCTCCCCCGCCAGGGCCTGGGCGATCCGCCGTTCCGCGTCGTACGCGTGCTCGGCCGCCGTGGCCGCGTCGGCCGCGCGGGCCGCCGTCAGCTCGGCCCGGGACTCGGTGGACGCGGCCTCACGGGCGTGGTCCGCGGTGCGGCCGGAGGCCTCGCGCGCGGTGTCCCAGGCGGCGACGGCCGTCTTCTCGGCGTCGCTCGCGGCGAGCGCGGCGCGGGCGGGGTCGGCGTCGGGGGCGGTGTCGTCGAGCCAGCCGGCCCGCACCGCCTCGGCGGTCTCCTGCTCGACCTCGCCGAGGCGCTGGCGCAGATGGCCGACCTCGCTGCGGGCGCGCTGCGCCTCGGTGGCGGCGGACGTCGCGTCCCGGTGGGCGGCCTCCCCGACCTCCTGCAGCGAACTGGACCGCTCCTCCTGCTCGTTGGCGACCGACTCGGCCCCTTCGGCGGCGGCGTGCAGGGCGCGTACGAGGTCGACGGCGGCCCTGGCCCGGGCGGCGAGGGCGGGAGCGGCGTCCCGCTCGGCCTCCAGGATCGCGGCGGCCACGCGGGTGGAGCGGTCGGCCGCCGCGCGGTGGCGCAGCACGGCTTCCGCCGCCTGCCACGCGGAGTGCAGGGTGCGCGCGTCGGCGAGTTCCTTCTTCTGCGCGGCGGCGCCCTTCTCGGCGGCGGCGAGCGCCAACGAGGCGTGCCGGTAGGCCAGTTCGGCCGCGATCAGCGCACTGCGCTCCCGGGAGCCCTCCGCCTCGGTGACGCGGTGGGCGGCGGTGGTGACCTGCTGGGCGAGGTCGCCGGTGCGGCCCCGCTCCCGCACGGCGCGGGCGGAGAGCCGCCTGGCCAGCGTGCGCGTACGCCGCTCGGCGGCCGTGTGGATGTCGCGCGCGCGGGAGCGCGCCCCGGCCGCCTCGACGATCCGCCCGAGCAGGTCCGCGGACCCGGCGGTGAACTCGCGCTCGGCGATCAGCTCGGCCCGTCGTCCCAGCTTGTTGCCGAATCCGCCCACCAGGTCGGCGAGTCCGTCGGTGTCGCGGGTGTCGGTGACCGCGCGCAGCAGCAGGTCGGTGAAGTCGGAGTCCTTCTTGACGGCGAAGAGGCCGGCGGCCTCGCCCTCGTCGGCGTTCATCTCGCGCTGGTAGCGGAAGAGTTCGGGGTCGAGGCCGAGGTCGCCGAGGTGTTCGATCCAGCGGTCGTGGATCTCCTCCCAGTGCACTTCGAGGTGCGGGTACGCCTTGCCGGCCTCGGTGAGAGCGTCCCTGAAGCCCTTCATGGTGCGCCGCCGGCCCTGCGCGCCCGAGGCGCCCTCGACGGGCGGCCGGACGGCGGTGCCCTCGGCGACCGGCAGGTTGTCCAGGCTCAGCCCGGGTCCGGGCCGGAAGGAGTACCAGGCCTCGGCGAACTTCCGCGGGTCGTTGGAGACCTGCCGCCCGCGCCACTCACTGACCTTGCCGACCACGACGCATTCGCCGGTGATCGTGTGCTGCCACTCCAGCGCCACATGCCCGCAGTCGTCCGCGAGCAGGAACTTGCGCAGCACACCGGAGCTGGCGCCGCCCAGGGTGTTGCGGTGGCCGGGCAGCATCACCGAGAAGATCAGCTTGAGCAGTACGGACTTGCCGCCGCCGTTCTCCAGGAAGAGCACACCGGCGGGTGCGGGGCGGCGCGGCGGCCCGACGGGCTCCTCCTGGAAGAACTCCGCCTGCGTGGGCGCGGGGTCGGGCACGAGCCCGCCGACTCCGCGCAGGTCCAGCACGGTGTCGGCGTAGCGCGCACCGGCCGGCCCGATGGAGTAGAGGCGGACCCGGGACAGCTCGTACATGGCGGACTCTCGTAGTCGTAAGCGGTGTGGGGGATGTGAGGGGACGGGGGGCGAGGGGGTCGAGGAGTCGGGTCGGGTCGGGTCGGTTACGAGTGGAACGGCAGCCCGGCGTCGGCGGCCAGCTCCAGATCGTCGGTGTCGTCCGCGGGCATCAGGCTCGCGGTGCCGTCGGTCACCGGCACGACCCCCAGCTCCAGCAGCTCGGCCAGGGCGGCGCTGCCCGCCATGTCCCGCACCTGGAGCTGATAGCGGGCGGTCGTGCGGTACGTGCCCCCGGCGTCGTCCCCGGTGCGCTGAAGGAACCCGGAGTCGGTGAGGAACGCTGCCGCCTTGCCGACGATGCCGGTGGTGGAACCGGCCAGTCTTCGGGCGTCCTTGGTGGCCCCGGCGGAGCTGCGCCGCGCCCAGATCCGCCAGGCGGCCTCAAGACCCGGCGCGTCCGTGGCCGGGTCGGTGTTCTCCCCCTGCTCCTCGGCCCGCTCCTCCAGACGCCGGCAGGCCTGCCGTACGAACGCGTCGACGCCGTTGACCGAGACGCGCCCGATGTATCCGTCGTCCGCGAGGTCCTCGGGCCGCGGGAAGGCCAGGGCGGCGACGGAGAGGTGGGCGAGGCCGTGCAGGAACCGGTCGCCGGAGTCGGCGGACGCCCGTCGCGCGTAGTCGCCCATACGCACGGCGAACACCGAGTCCTCGGCGGCGGTCACCGCCATGCCGGCCCGGGGGGACACCTCAAGGACGACGAGTCCGAGCCCGGTGGCCACGGCGTCGGCGAGCCGCGCAAAGGGGGGATCCTCGCGGTACCGCCGCAGCAGCTCGGCGTACTCCTGGTCCCGCGCGGGCTGTGTCTTGGGCTGCAGCCCGAAGGCCACGAGCCGGGCCGCGTCCGCGGTGTCGGCAGGGGTGACGGGGGCGCTCACCGCCGCGGCGACCGCCTCCGGCTCACTCCACTCGACCTGCTCACTCACGACTGCTGCAACTCCTTCGACTCATCGGCGGGGCCAGGGGCGCCCTCGGGGGCGCGGGGAACTGCGCGACCGGCCACGGACGGCCCGCAGTGGAACGACGGCCGGTGGGGCATCACGCGACCTCCGACCGACCCGCGGTCATCCCGACCACGTCCAGCAGAGCCATCCCCACGATCAGATCCGCCCCGCCGAACTCCGGATCGTCCAGCTCGACCCCGTCGTCCACGGCGAACAGCAGCCGCTCCTCGCCCTGCCGATACGCGGTGCCGACCGGCGGGCTGGCCGCGTGCACCGCCAGCAGGGCGACCAGATAGGGCAGTTCAGGATCCTGCCGCCGCGCGTCGGCGAGCAGCCCGGACAGCCGGCGCGGCGCGTCGGCCGGCAGGTCGAGCAACTCCATCGCGGCGCCGAGCTGTTCCTCGCTGAACCGGCTGTCGTCCGGCGTGGCGATCAGATCCGGTTCGGGCATCTCGGCGCCCAGGTGCTCCCGCTCCACCGGCGGCGTCAGCAGCAGGTCGACGAGGTCCCCGACCCGGACGGACGCCGGGGTGCGCAGCCCCGTCCCGCGCGCGAAGAAGGCGTCGGTCACCCGCAGTGCCTGCTCCAGGGGCAGCGGCAGCACGGGGGCGACGAGATGGCCGTAGAGGTCTATCCCGGAGGTCGTCATCGGGGTCGCGAAGGCCTGCCGGTCCTGCTCGGCGCGGAACAGCGGCCCGGCCTCCAGGAGCCGGGACTGCAACTGCGTGTGGCGCCGGATGCAGTCCTTCACGATGTCGACGAGCTCGGCGGCCCGGCGCTTCTGCTCGGGGTCCTCCGACTCGTCGCGCGCCTTGCGGATGTTGGTGAGGATCGCGTTCTCGTGGCGGTAGCGGTCGGCCACGTGGTCGAGGGCCTCGGCGATCATGTCGGGTACGGCCTGCAGCCAGTCCACCGCCCGGACGTTGCGCCGGGTCGCGTCCAGGGCCCTGCGGAGCGTCTCCGAGTACTGCACGGTGCGGTAGCGGGCCTGCTCGGCGGCGAGCTGGGCGTCCGCGAGACGGCCCCGGCTGATCAGCACCTCCAGCTTGACCTCGGCGGCGATCTGCGCGCTGGTGACGTCGGTGTCGAGGGCGCCCACGAGGACGTTGACCGCCTCGTCCGTCGTACGGAGGTACACGCTCCCTCCGTAGCCCGCGACCTCCTCGATCAGCTTGAAGTCGTAGTCGCGGCGCACGTACGAGCCGTCGGGCGCGAACGTGCCGTAGACGGCGCGGAAGCCGCGGTCGACGCTGCCGACGTTGATCAGGTTCTCCAGGACCCAGCGGGCCACCCGCTCGTGCTCGGCGACGGGCCGGCGCGGGGCCTGGGCGGCGATGCGCGGGATGAGCCTGGCCACTATCTGGTCGTGGTCGGCGCCCGTGTCGAAGTCCATGTTCAGTGTGATGAGGTCGATGGAGGCGAGGGCGACCTCCGCCATGCCGTACACCGAGTACTCACCCGCGAGGTTCGCCTTGCGCACATCGAGGTCGTGCAGCGGCGCGGTGCAGGCGAGCGCGCGCAGGCGGCGCGCCAGGCCTTCGTCGGCGGCCGGGCCCGGCGCGGGGCGCGGCCCCGCGCTGAGCTGGGGCGGAACGCTGTCCGTCGATGCAGGCGAAGTCACGGTGCACAGACTAGGTCCTTGGTCTGACAACCACCGAAACGCTCCGTTGTGTGCGGTGGGGCACTTCAGCTCGAATGTCCGGTACGCGCCGGATACGGCTGGTTGCGCCCACGCGGCGGAGCCGCACATGAGACAGCCCCGCACCCCTAAAGGGGCTCCGCCACTCTGCGGCCGTACACCTCCGTGACCCGTCGGCGGGAGTCGTCCAGATAGACCGCGAGCAGGTTCTCCGCCTCCTCGCGGTCGCCGTCCTGGAGGGCCTGGAGGATCTGGCCGTTGCGGGCCAGGTACGGCTCGTGGAGGCGCTTCGGGTCGTCCACCAGGTGGAAGGCGAGGCGGAGTTCGGCGAAAACGCTGCGCATCAGCTCGTCGGTGCGGGCGCTGGCGGCGAGGGCGACCAGTTCCTGGTGGAAGTGGATGTTGGCCGTGCCCACGCCCTTCCAGTCGCCCTCGTGGGCCGCCCGCCGCCCGTCCGCGACCGACCCGGCGAGGCCGTCCACCGCGTAGGGAGGCTTGCCGAGTCCGCGGACGACCGCGCATTCGACGAGGCTGCGGGTGCGGTAGATGTCCTCGACGTCCTCGACGGTCAGCACCCGCACGAAGACACCCCGGTTGAGCTGGTGGACCAGCAGCCGTTCATGCGTGAGCAGCCGGAACGCCTCGCGCAGGGTGTTGCGGGAGACGCCGAGCGCGCCGCCGATGCTGTCCTCGGACAGGCGCTTGCCGGGCGGGAAGTACCCGTCGGCGATCCGGCTCCGCAGGATGTCCGAGACCCGCTCGGCGGTGCTGGTGCGGCCCAGCAGCGCGCGGTCGTCCGCCAGTCCGTTCAGTTCGGCCACGCCCGAATTCAACCGCAGATACAAGAACGAAACAACATGGGTATTGAAGGATCGTTCAACGATCCTCTACCTTGCTTGTCAGGCGCCGGTTTTCCCGGCACCGCCCTCTCGTCCGGGCACCGCCCGTTCGTCCCGGCGCCGACGGCTTCCGCACGGCATGGCACGGCTCAGTCCCCAAGCACCCTCCCGTCCCTCATCTGCGAGGTGCCCATGAGCACGACCCCTCCACCGCAGGCCCTGCCCACCGCAACGCGCCCCGGAGCGGGTGAACCCACCACCGACGAGGGTGCGTTCGCCTGGCTGCGGGCCCTAGGGCCGCGGGGCCGCCGCGCCTTCGGCGGCGCGTTCGGCGGCTACGGCCTGGACTCCTACGACTACTTCACGCTGCCGCTGAGCATGGTGGCCCTGGCCGCGTACTTCGGTCTCAGCAGCGGCCAGACCGGGCTGTTCACGACCGTCACGCTCGTCGTGTCCGCGATCGGCGGCGCCGCGGCGGGTGTCATCGCGGACCGGATCGGGCGCGTCAAGGCACTGATGATCACCGTCATCACGTACGCGGTCTTCACCGTGGCCTGCGGTTTCGCGCCCAACTACGAGACCCTGCTGGTCTTCCGCGCTCTCCAGGGGCTCGGTTTCGGCGGTGAGTGGGCGGTCGGCGCGATCCTGGTCGCCGAGTACGCGAGCCCCAAGCACCGGGGCCGTACGCTCGGCGCGGTCCAGAGCGCCTGGGCCGTCGGCTGGGGACTCGCCGTGGTCGTCTACACGCTGGTCTTCCAGTTCCTCGACGACGACATCGCCTGGCGCGTGATGTTCTGGACCGGCGCCCTGCCGGCCCTGCTGGTCGTCTGGGTGCGCCGGCAGGTCAAGGACGCCCCGGAGGCGGCCGAGCGCCGCAAGGAGAGCCCCGAGAAGGGTTCCTTCGCCACGATCTTCAAGCGGGGCACGGCCACCCGACCCGGACTCCTGAAGACGACGATCTTCGCCGTACTGCTCTCCACAGGCGTCCAGGGCGGCTACTACACGCTGGCCACCTGGGTACCGACGTATCTGAAGACGGACCGCGGACTGTCCGTCGTCGGCACCGGCGGCTATCTGACGTTCCTGATCTCCGGAGCCTTCATCGGCTACCTGACCGGCGGTTATCTCACCGACAAACTGGGCCGCAAACGCAACATCCTGCTCTTCGCGATCCTCTCGGCGATCTGCATCCTGGCCTACGCGAACATCCCGAGCGGCGCCAACACCCTCGTCCTCGTGCTCGGCTTCCCGCTCGGGTTCTGCATGTCGGCGATCTTCAGCGGCTTCGGCTCGTTCCTCAGCGAGCTGTATCCGACGGCCGTACGCGGCACCGGACAGGGCTTCACGTACAACACGGGCCGTGCCGTGGGCGCGGTCTTCCCGACCCTGGTCGGCTTCCTGGCCGACAGTTGGGGTGTCGGGGGCGCGCTGGTCTTCGGCGCGATCGGATACGGTCTCGCGGCACTGGCCCTGATCGGTCTGCCCGAGACCCGTGGGAAGGAGCTCCTGTGACCCGGTCCCAGAGCACTCGGCACCGCCCGCTCAACCTTCTCGACGACCACGCGCACGCGTGGAGCCCGGCAGAGGCACGTTCCCGCTTCCGTGCGGGTGTGTCGGGTCCCACCGCGGGCTGCTCGGCGGGCCACACCCAGGCGAACCTGATCTCGGTGCCGGCCGACTGGGCGTACGACATGCTCCTGTTCTGCCAGCGCAACCCGAAGCCCTGCCCGGTGCTGGACGTCACCGACGCCGGTTCCTGGACGACCGTCCTGGCCGAGGGCGCCGATCTGCGCACCGATCTGCCGCGCTACCGGGTGTGGGAGCACGGCGAACTGGCGGAGGAGCCCACGGACGTGGTGGCGCACTGGCGCGACGACCTCGTGTCGTTCCTCATCGGGTGCAGCTTCACCTTCGAGTGGGCGCTGACCGAGGCGGGCGTCCCGATGCGCCACATCGAGCAGGGACGCAACGTCTCCATGTACGTGACCGGCCGCCAGTGCCGTCCCGCGGGGCGGCTGCACGGGCCCATGGTGGTGTCCATGCGTCCGGTGCCGCCCGAGCATCTGCCCGTGGCGATCCGGGAGACCAGTCTGCTGCCCGCGGTGCACGGCAGCCCGGTGTACTGCGGCGATCCGGGCACCCTCGGCATCGAGGACCTGGGCCGCCCCGACTTCGGTGATCCGGTGGACTTCGAGCCGGACGACATCCCGGTGTTCTGGGCCTGCGGTGTGACGCCGCAGGCCGCGGTGATGGCCTCGCGCCCGCCGTTCGCGATCACCCACGCGCCGGGCCAGATGTTCCTCACCGACGCCCGCGACGAGCAGTACCGCGTCGCGTGAGTCACCAGAGCCGCCCGACCGGAGAACGGACACTCCATGACCTCCACCGGCACCCCCACCGGTACCCCCGTCGGTACCCCGATCGATCTCAACGCCGATCTCGGCGAGGGGTTCGGCCGCTGGCACCTGACCGACGACGAACAGCTGCTGTCGGTCGTCACCAGCGCCAACGTGGCCTGCGGCTTCCATGCCGGGGACCCCTCCACCATGCGGCGGGTGTGCGATCTCGCCGCCGGGCGCGGGGTACGGATCGGCGCCCAGGTCTCCTACCGGGACCTGGCGGGCTTCGGGCGGCGCGCGATGGACGTGCCGCCCGACGAACTGGCGGCCGAGGTGGCGTACCAGATCGGTGCCCTGGAGGTCTTCGCGCGCGCGGCGGGCGCGCGCGTGGCGTACGTGAAACCGCACGGCGCGCTCTACAACCGCATCGTGCGCGACGAGGAACAGGCGAGGGCGGTCGTCGACGGGGTGCGGCTCGCCGACGCCGCGCTGCCGGTGCTCGGGCTGCCCGGCTCCCGGTTCCTCGACGTGGCCGAGAAGGCCGGACTGGCGGTCGTCACCGAGGCGTTCGCGGACCGCGCGTACACCGACGAGGGCACGCTCGTGCCACGTGGCCGGGAGGGCGCGGTCATCACCCGTCCGGACGACGTCGTGGAACGCTCGGTGGGCCTCGCCCGTTCTGGTGTCGTCACGTCCCATTCGGGCCGTGACATCCCCGTACGGGCCCGCTCCCTGTGCCTGCACGGCGACACGCCCGGCGCGGTCGACCTGGCCCGCCGGGTCCGGGCACGGCTGGAGGAGGCGGGCGTCCGCGTGGAGGCGTTCGTATGAGGGCACTGCCGGTCGGCGACCGCGCTCTGCTCGTCGAGGTGTCCACGGACGAGGAGGCACAGGCCCTGCACGCCGATCTGCTCCGCCGTCGCGCGGAGGGCTCGCTCTCCGTGCGCGAGATCGTCCCCGCGGCCCGCACGGTCCTCCTGGACGGCCTCGACGACCCGTCCCGGCTGGCCGCGCAGCTGTCCGGCACACGGCTCCCGTCCGTTCCCCCGCCCGTCGCGGAGGTCGTGGAGATCTCCGTGCGCTACGACGGCCCCGACCTGGCGGACGTCGCCGGACTCTGGGGCGTGTCCCCGGACGAGGTGGCGCGCATCCACGCGGCGGCCGACTTCCGGGTCGCCTTCTGCGGGTTCGCTCCCGGCTTCGGCTATCTGACCGGGCTTCCGGCCCGCTACGAGGCGCCCCGGCGCGCGACACCCCGTACGACGGTCCCGGCTGGCTCGGTGGGCCTCGCGGGCCCGTACACGGGCGTGTACCCGCGCTCGTCGCCGGGCGGCTGGCAGCTGATCGGCACGACGGACGCCGTCCTGTGGGACCACGCGCGCGTGCCGGCCGCGCTGCTGTCGCCGGGTACACCGGTCCGCTTCGTGCCGGTGGACTCCTGATGACGGACCGCGCGCTGGTCGTCGTACGGGCCGGGGCGCTGACCACCGTGCAGGACCGGGGGCGGCCGGGCCACGCGCACCTCGGTGTGCCGCGCTCCGGCGTGCTGGACGCGCCCGCCGCCGCCCTGATGAACCGGCTCGTCGGCAATCCGCCCGAGGCGGCCCTCCTGGAGACGACCCTCGACGGCTGCGACCTGCGGTCGCGTTCGGCGGTCACGGTGGCCGTGGGAGGCGCCCCGTGCCCCGTCTCCGTGGACGGCCGCCCGGCCCCCTGGGGCGCCCCGGTGCGCGTGCCCGCCGGAGCGCTGCTGTCGGTGGGAACGGCCGTCTCCGGAGTACGCGCCTATGTGGCCGTCTCGGGCGGGGTGACCGTCGAACAGGTTCTGGGCAGCCGCTCGACCGACCTCCTCTCGGGCCTCGGCCCACCGCCCCTCACCGCCGGAACCGTCCTCCCCCTGGGGAAGCCGTACGGCCTCCCCGCGCGCGTGGACGTCGTTCCGCAGCCGTCCCCGCCGGCCGAACTGGTCCTGCGGGTGACACCGGGCCCGCGTGACGACTGGTTCACGGCGGCTGCCTGGCGCACGTTCACCACGCACACCTACCGGGTGTCCTCGGCCAGCAACCGCATCGGCCTGCGCACGGAGGGGCCCGCCCTGGAGAGGGCGATCGGCGGCGAACTCCCCAGCGAGGGCATGGTCCTGGGCGCCGTCCAGGTCCCCCCGGACGGACACCCGGTCGTCTTCCTGGCCGACCACCCGACCACCGGCGGCTACCCGGTCATCGCGGTGGTCCACCCCGAAGACCTCCCCACCACAGCCCAGTCCACCCCGGGCACCCCGGTACGTTTCATCCCCAGCCACACCTAGGACCGCGAGCCCCCCAGGGGCGCGGGGAACTGCGCAATCTTTCGCCTTTCAGGGGCGCGGAGAACGGCGCAATCTTTACGTCTGTTGGGGGCGCGGAGAACGGCGCAGTCTTTTGCCTTTCAGGGGCGCGGGGAACGGCGCGGCCAGCCACAGCGAACCCGCACCCCACAACGCGCCCCAGGCGAAGCCACCCTCAGAACCTCACGCCGCATCCGCGGAATCCACCGCAACCCCCGCCAACGCGGAAGCCACAGCCCGAGAAGCCGCAAGATCAAGCCGCACGCCAGTGCCCCGCACCCGATGCCGCACCTCGGAAGCGGCCAGCCCGAGAAGCTGCGGCAGCAGATCGGTGCACCGCCGAGCCACCCACCCGGTCCCGGACGTCGCCAGCCACCGAAGACTGGCCGCCCGCGAGGGCCCGGGAAACTCGGCCACGGCGCTCGGCACCGGCCCCGAGGCGACCCCCGCCTCCACCAGCAACGCGTGGAAGTGCAGCGCGAGCTGCCGATGCCCCCGCTCGCCCGGATGCAACCGGTCCGCGCTCCACATGCCCCGCTCCGCGACCCAGTCGCCCTCGGCGGCATGCAGATGAACGGCCCCGTACCGCTCGGACAGCGCGTGCACGACCGCGTTCACGGCCCGCTGACGCCGTGCCAGCGGCCGCGCGAGCGCCCCGGGAAGCCCCAGCATCGTCCCGGGGTCGGGCAGGCAGGCGGTGAGGAGGACGGCGCCCTGTCCGGTGAGGGCCGCGTACACCTCGTCGAGCCGCTCGGCCACGGCGTGGATGTCGAAGGTGCAGCGCAGGGTGTCGTTCACACCGATGACGACCGAGGCGAGGTCGGGCCGCTCGGCGAGCGCCACGGGCAGCTGGCGCTCCAGGACGTCACGCGTCTGCGCGCCGCTGACCGCGAGATTGCGGAACTCCACCGACGCCCCGGACGGGGCCAGCCCCGCGGCGAGCAGCGCGGCCCAGCCGCGCCACCCGTCGCCCACGGGATCGCCCACCCCTTCCGTCAGGGAGTCGCCCAGCGCCACGAACCGCAGGGGTCTCATACGACGCCCTCCCTGGGCCGTGGCACGGCACGCAGAGCGGTCGTGGGGAGCGGTTCCCGCGGCGCCCCCACCCGGACGGCCGCGTCGTGCGCGGCGAGGAACGCCTCCACGGCGGCCGGCCACCCGAAACAGGCGGCACGCGCGCGTGCGGCCTCCCGGCGTTCGTCCTCGGGCCGGTCCAGGAGCATCCTGATCGCGGCGCCGAAGGCCGTACCGGTGTCCGCGGCGGTGGCTCCGGCGGAGCCGATGACCTCGGGGAGGGCGGAGGTGGCGCTGGCGACGACGGGCGTGCCGCAGGCCATGGCCTCCAGCGCGGCGAGCCCGAAGGTCTCGGCGGGCCCGGGAGCCAGGCAGATGTCGGCGGAGGCCTGCAGACCGCCGAGCAGCGCACGGTCGGCGACGTGCCCGAGGAAGGTGACGGGCAGCCGCCGTTCACGCGCCCGCTGTTCGAGCCGGGCCCGCAGCGGTCCGTCGCCGGCCACGACGAGCACGGCGCGCCGCCCGCCCCGCAGCAGCGCCTCCAGCGCGTCCAGTGCCGTACCGGGCCGCTTCTCGACGGACAGCCTGGAGCACATCACCAGCAGGGTCTGGTCCACGCGCGCGTACCGGGCCCGGATCGCCGGGTCCCGCAGCGCGGGGTGGCGCCCCTCCAGGTCGACGCCCAGCGGGGCGCGTACGACATTGCGGGCGCCGATGCGGACGAACTCGCGCTCCGCGAACTCCGTGGTGCACACGATCCGCGCGTAGTGGTGCGCGGTACGGAGGTTGATGGCGTCGGAGGTGCGCCGGGCCAGGCCCGGCGACATGCCCCAGGTGCGCAGCACTCCGTCGGCGGTCTCGTGGGAGACCATCACCGCGGGCACCCGGGCGCGCCGCGCCCAGACGCCGGTCCAGCGCAGCGTCGTACGGTCGGAGACCTCAAGACGGTCGGGGGCCAGCGTCTCCAGGAGCGCCGCCACGCGCCGCCTGTCGGTGAGGACGCGGTAGCCGCCGGTGCCGGGCAGCAGCGGGCCCGGCAGGGTGATGACGCGGCCCTGTTCGGTCTCGCGGTCGGAGGCGCGTTCGCCGGGCACGATCAGGACGGGCCGGTGTCCGGCCGCCAGGTAACCGGCGCCCAGTTCGCGCAGCGCGGTCCGCAGGCCCCCCGAGGAGGGGGCGACGAAGTTGGCGAGCCGCACGATGCTCAGGGACTCGTTCATGCCGCCACCACCGCCCGTCCGGCGAGGACGTCCGTGTAGTGCTCGATGAGCGCGTCCCCGACGGCGGCCCAGGTGCGGCCTTCGACGGTACGCCGTGCCTCGGCGCCGTAGGCGGCCCGCAGGGCGGGGTCGGCGGCGAGCGACCAGACGGCGTCGCGCACGGCGGCCTCGTCGCGCGGCGGGACGAGCAGCCCGGTGCGCCCGTGCGCCACGAGGTCAAGCGGACCGCCCGCGGCGGGGGCGACGACCGGTACGCCGCTGGCCATCGCCTCCTGGACGGTCTGGCAGAAGGTCTCGAACGGACCGGTGTGCACGAAGACGTCCAGGGAGGCGAAGATCCGGGCGAGTTCGTCGCCGGTGCGGCGGCCGAGGAAGACGGCCCCCGGCAGTGCCTGGTCGAGGCTCGGCCGGCTCGGGCCGTCACCGACGACGACCACGCGTACGCCCGGCAGACCGCAGGCTCCGGCGAGGAGTTCGATCTGCTTCTCGGGGGCGAGCCGGCCCACGTATCCGACGATCAGCTCGCCGTTCGGGGCGAGTTCGCGGCGGAGGGCGTCGTCCCGGTGCTGCGGCCGGAAGCGGACGGTGTCGACGCCCCGCGGCCACAGCCGCACCCGGGGCACGCCGTGCGCCTCCAGGTCGTGGAGGGCGGCGGTGGACGGGGCGAGCGTGCGGTCGGCGGCGGCGTGGACGGAGCGGATACGGCGCCAAGCGGTGGCCCCGCCCGTGCTGATGTACGTACGGGCGTAGCCGGCGAGGTCGGTCTGGTAGACGGCCACGGCGGGGATGCCGAGGCGGCCGGCGGCGGCCATGCCGCGGACGCCGAGGACGAAGGGGCTGGCCAGGTGCACGATGTCGGCGCGGTGTGCGGTGATCGCGGCGGCGACGCGTCGGCTGGGGAGGGCGACGCGGACCTGGGGGTAGCCGGGGAGCGGCAGGGACGGGATGCGGACGACGGGGCACGGCGCGAGGGACTCGGACGCGGTCCCGAAGGAGGCGCCCGACTGTTCGGAGGGGGTCGAGAGCTTGGGGGAGGTTGCCGGAGCGACGACAACGGGGGTGTGACCGCGCTCGACGAGATGCCGGGCGGTCTGGAGCGCGCAGTGGGCCACGCCGTTCACATCGGGGGGAAAGGACTCGGTGACGATGACGACACGCATACGGGTGTTGTCGTCGTGCTGGACGTGGCCGCGTCAACGTGGATCTTTCCGGATGAGGAACGTCCCATGAGCGTTGGGCTCCGCGGGCCCTCTCATCACGAAGCGGTCACGCTCCGGCGTCCGGGCCCGTACCAACGGGATACGGGCCGACGACGGAACGCTCACACGCCGGTCGCGCACACCGGCGCGCACGGCGCTCACCGCGCCTCTCCACGATCACCGCGCGCGGTCCCACTCCGCGCGCTCGGGGGTCACCGGGCGCGGTCCCACTCCGCGCGCCCCTGGCTGCTTCCACGCGGTCCGACCCGCGGGCCGGTGTCACACGGCGGACGCGTCCGGTCCGATGCGGCTGCGGACCGCGGTCTGTACGTCGGCCTCCTCGGCCGGGTCGGCGGCGAGCCGGCGGAGCTGGTCGACCACGCGGGCGTCCCCGGTCTCGGCGTGCCGTGCGGCCACCTCGCGGGTGGTCTCCTCGCAGTCCCACAGGCATTCGACGGCGAATCCCGCGGCGAAGGAGGGGTCGGTGGCGGCCAGGGCGCGGGCCGCCCGGCCGCGGAGATGGGAGGAGGCGGTCTCGCGGTAGACGTGCCGCAGGACGGGCGCCGCTCCCGCGATGCCGAGCCGTCCGGCGCCGTCGACGAGGGTCCACAGGGTCTGCGCGTCGGGCCCCTCGCCCCGTACGGCCTCGCGCAGGGCGCCCAGGACCAGTTCGCTGTCCTGTGCGCCGCCCCGGCAGGCGAGGACGCGTCCGGCGGCCTCTCCCAGGGCGTCGGGCCGGTGGGCCCAGCCGCGGGCCCGCTGCACGGCGGCGACGCTTCGCATCCGTTCGAAGGCGTCCACGGCGGCTTCCACCACGAGGGGTGAACCGGCGGCCTGGGCGGCCTCCACCAGATCCAGTACGTCGGGATCGTGGCTGTCGGCGAGATAGCGCAGGGCGGTGCAGCGTGCGCCGTCGTCCCCGGTGCGGGCGGCCTCGACGATCTCGGGGCGGTCCTCGGGTCCTGCGACGGCCGTGAGGCAGCGCGCGGCGGGCACATGGAGCGCGGCACCGCGCTCGATGCCCTGCTGGGCCCATTCGAAGACGGCCCGCACGCTCCATCCGGGGCGGGGCCCGGACGGTCGCATCTGTTGCTGCCAGCGATCGAAGGAACCGCTTTCCCGGGCGGCACGCACGCGCGTGCCGATGGATTCACGCGGATCGTCGGCCCACAGCCGCCAGGGCCGCGGCTCGAAGGAGTCCCGCACGACGGCGGCCAGCTCGGCCTCGCCCTCGGGATCGGTGGGGAAGCGGGCGAGGACGGGGGCCGCGAGCGCGCGCAGCCCGGCGTCGTCGTCGCGCAGCGCCAGCTCGTCGAGGGCCCAGGCCCAGTTGGCGCCGTGGGCGGCGTACCGCCGCAGCAGCTCCAGGGCGTCCCGCCTGCCGTACGAGGCGAGGTGGCCGAGGACGGCGAGCGCGAGGCCCGTACGGGACTCGTCGGTGTCGAGTACGTCCGCCGCGTCGAAGAGGTGGGCCTCGATCGCGTCGAGGCCGCCACCCAGGTCGAGGTGGAGACGGGCGTAGTAGAGCGAGCGGTTCTCCACCTGCCAGTCGTGGCGGGGGTCGCTCAGCACACAGTGGTCGAGTGCCGCGAGCGCTTCGGCCCGCGGTGCGGTGAGCGCGTGCAGCGTGCCGTCGCCGCGGCCCCTCTGGAGCAGGCCGAGCAGCGTTCCGCTGGGCGCTATGACCGGATCGAACATGGGAAACAGCCTCACATCAAGCGTCGACGCAACCGGGGTCCTGCTCTACCTGGCCGCGTGACAACACGTCGGGGCGCCCGCCGTTTCCTGCTTGCTGTAGACCATCTTCCTCTGCCTCTCGTCGGTGGCCCGTGCGGGCCGCATCACGGTCCGCGCGGTGCGGCAACACCTGCCCAGCCATCGCGTCCGTGAATCACGACGTCATGATGACCCAGCGGTTCTCGCTGCCGCGACCGCATTTCCGGCGGCCCCGTTCCGCCTCCCCCAAAAAAGCTGTTTCGCCTGGTCAAGGCGGATGGTTCAGTGTGCTCCGAACAGGTCGAGCAGTTCGGCCTTGGCGAACATCCGGGCCGTGTCGACGGCGGACGGCGTCCCCGCCGAGGGGTCCGCGCCCGCGGTCAGGAGGACGCGGATGACGGCGTCCTCGCCCTTGAAGACGGCTCCGGCGAGCGGGGTCTGGCCCCGGTCGTTGATGCGGTCCGCCTCCGCGCCGCGCTCCATGAGGGCGCTCACGGCGTCGGCGTGGCCGTGATAGGCGGCAAGCATCAGGAGCGAGTCGCCGCGGTCGTTCGTGAGGTTGGCCGGAACACCCGCGTCGACATACGCCACGAGCGCCTCGGTCCGCCCCTGCCGGGCCAGATCGAAGATCTTGGTCGCCAGCTCCACGACCTCGGGGTCGGGCGCTTCACTCATCGACGGGACCGCCTCTCACTGGGGGACTCGCACCGCGGGAACGGTGCGACGAAGAACGGGACTGGAAGAACGGGACTGCGGGGACGTGCGGCCATAGCGGTGCGACCGTACGGGTGAATCGCCAGAGTACTGGCTTCGCGGGCACATGACCTGGCCCACGCGAGGCAAAGATCACCACGAAACCGACAAATCATCGAGAGGGCCACTCAGGGACCCCGCCGAGCGGGCCCATCAGGGTGAAATAAGCAGAATTTCACCCAGTTGCACCTTTTATCGTATGGATACATCCTGTGAGCCTGGAAGTACTCATGGTGACTGTCCCCATCGATCCAGGAGAAACAATCATGATCCTGTCCATGTCAGGCGTGGTCCTGCTCGGCATCATCGTCTTCCTCTTCTTCCGCAAGGACGGCCTCAAGGCCTCGCACGCGATGGTCAGCGCCCTCTTCGGGTTCTACCTCGCCGGCACGGCCATCGCGCCGAGCATCACGGCGGGCGGCGCGAGCCTGGCCGGTCTGCTCGGCGGGATCAAGTTCTGACCTCCACCCCGTTCGCACGCACCTCCAGGAGACAGCAGTGGCCCGCCGCCCCCTCCCCCGCATTCTGAGTACCGGCAGCGCGCAGATCGCCCGCAGCAGGGACCTGGCCCGGACGGCCGCCGACAGCGCCACCGACGTCCTCCACCCGCTGATCACCATCAGCCGTGGACTGCGCCGGCTGGCGGCCGCCGGCCGGCGCAAATGGGCGGAGACCCCCAAGGACCGGCGCGGTCCACTGCTGTTCCTGGTGGCCTCGGTCGTCCTGATCGTGGCCCTCATCCCGTACGGGCCGCTGCTCGCCGTCATCAGCCTGATGGCGGCGGCCGCCTGGCAGGGCAGGGACCGCGCCCCGGCCGTGCCCACCGGCCCCGACGACTCACAGAGCAAGCGCCTGGAGTCCCTCTACGAGGCGCTCGTTCCGTACTTCTCCGTCCCCGAGGACCCCGCCCCGCTCTACGCCCACGGCGGCGAGTGGGGCAAGGCCTTCGACGCGTACGAGTTCGACGACACCGGCCGGGTCTCGCAGCTCTCCGTGCGCTACCCCGCCTACTTCCGGGACGGGGAGGCCGACTCCCGGGCCCGTATCGAGCAGTTGCTGCACGCCAAGTCGGGCCGCGGCCGGGAGTACCGCTTCGCGTGGGACGAGGAGAGCAACCAGCTCTCGGTCGCCGTCCTGCCTCCGCTGCCCACCGACATCGCCGCCCAGCGGTTCGTCACGGCACCGGGCGAGACCGTCCTCGGCTTCACCGACCCGGCCGGCGTCCAGCGCACCCTCCCCCTCGACTTCGGCCAGGAACAGCGGGACGTCCCCCCGGTGGTCTGGCGCACCGGCGCGCGCTCCACCGAGCCGCACCTGCTCGCGGTCGGCGGACCCGGCAGCGGCACGACCACGCTCCTGCGCTCGATCGCGCTGCAGGCCCTGCGGCACGGTGACGTACTGATCGTCGAGGGCGGCGGTACGGGCGAGTACGCGTGCCTGACGGGACGCGACGGTGTTCTGGGCATCGAATGCGGTCTGTCGGGCGCGCTGGCCGCCCTCGAATGGGCGGCGCACGAGACGGAGCGGCGTCTCATCACGGCGAACCGGTCCCGGCAGGCGGGGCTGACCCCGCCGGAGGACACTCGGCGTCCGCTGTGGCTCCTCCTGGACCGGCCGACCGCGCTCGGCCATCTCGCGGCGGCCGACAGCCGCAGTGATCCGCAGACGCTGCTCCAGGTGCCGTTGCGTCACGGCCGCGCCGCCGGGGTCACGGTGGTGGTGGCCGAGCAGTTCGACACCGTGGAGTCGCTCGGCGAGGCGGTACTGGGGCACACACGCGCGCGTGTCGTGCTCGGGCCGGCCTCGACGAGGCAGCTCGAAGCGGTGCTGGGGGTGCCGCCGCACACGACTCCCGCGCCCGAGGTGCCGGCCGGGCGGGGGTACGCCCGGCTGGGCTCGGGCCCCGTCCATCGCCTCCAGGTGCCTGCCACGCCGGACCCGTACGACGAGGCGACGAGCGAGACGCATCGCCGGGCGGTCCTGGCGCTGCTCCCGGCGGACGCGCCGCCCGCGCCTCCGGCGGACCCGGTACGCGTCACGTCACCGGGCCAGGTGGGCGTGGCCGCGGAGGGCTGACCGCCGGACATCACGCTGCGGTCCGTCGTGGCGGACCGCGCAGTTCCCGGCGCCCCTAAAGACAACAGATTGCGCAGTTCCCCGCGCCCCCAAAAGCGAAAAGACTGCGCCGTTCCCCGCGCCCCTGATGGGGCGCAGCCCCTTCTGAGGGGCGCGGGGAACTGCGCGACCAGCCACGACGGACCCGCAGCCGACGAGCGAGCCCGGGAGCACCCCGTCTCAACACACAGGCGTCACGCCACAAAGGTGCGGGGCGCCTCCACTCCCCCGTTCACCCCCGTCGCAACCATCCGCGCCGCCGCCCCCAACCGCGCAGCCGCCTCATCGGCCACCGCGCCGCCGACGGTGAACGGAAGCCGCACGTACCCCTCGAAGGCCCCGTCCACGCCGAACCGCGGCCCGGACGGCACCCGTACACCCACCCGTTCGCCCACCTCCGCGAGCCGCGACCCGGACAGACCCCCCGTGCGCACCCACAGCGTGAGCCCGCCGCGCGGCACGTCGAACTCCCAGTCCGGGAGTTCCCGGCGCAGCGCCCCCACCAGCGCGTCCCGGTTCTCCCGGGCCTGGTCGCGCCGCACGTCCACGGCCTGCTCCCAGCCGCCCGTGCTGAGCAGCCAGTTCACGGCCAGCTGCTCAAGGACGGGCGTGCCGAGGTCGGCGTACGCGCGCGCCGCGACGAGACTGCGGATCACGTCGGGCGCGGCACGGACCCAGCCGATCCGCATACCGGCCCAGAAGGCCTTGCTGGCCGAGCCGACCGTGACGACCGTCGATCCGGCCGGGTCGAACCCGCAGACGGGACGCGGCAGTTCGAGGCCCTCGTCCAGATGCAGCTCGCTCATGGTCTCGTCCACGACCAGCACGGTCCCGGCCGACCGCGCGGCGTCGACGAGCTGCCGCCGCTGGTCCTCGTCGGCGAGCGCGCCGGTCGGGTTGTGGAAGTCGGCGACGACATAGGCGAGCCGGGGTGCCGCGTCGCGCAGCACCTGGCGCCAGCGGTCCATGTCCCAGCCCGCGAGCCCCTCGGCCATGGCGACGGGCACCAGCCGGGCCCCGGCCTCACGCATCAGCTGAAGGATGTTGGCGTACGAGGGCGACTCGACGGCGATGCGCTCCCCGCGGCCGGCGAAGAGGTGGCAGATGGCGTCGATGGCCCCCATGGCCCCGGTGGTCACCATGATCTGCTCGGGCATGGTCGGAATGCCGCGCCGGGTGTACCGGTCTGCGAGGGTCTGGCGCAGCGCGGGCAGCCCCGCCGGATAGTCGCCGTGCGTGTGGGCGTACGGCGGCAGCTCCTCCAGGGCGCCCTGGACGGCGCGGGTGAGCCAGGGTTCGGGGGCGGGCAGGGCCGCGCAGCCCAGGTCGATCATGGAGCCGAGGGTCTCGGGCGGCAGGGGTTCGAGGCCGCGCGCGGGCAGGGGGTTCCCGGCCGGTACGGCGGTCCAGCTGCCCGCGCCCCTGCGGGACTCCAGGAAGCCTTCGGCGCGCAGTGCCTCGTAGGCCGCCGCCACGGTGGTGCGGCTGACGGACAGGGAGAGGGCCAGTTCGCGCTCGGCGGGCAGTCGCGCGGCCACGGGGACCCGGCCTTCGAGGACGAGCAGCCGGATACCGTCGGCGAGGGCACGGTAGGCGGGCGGGCGGCGCGTGCCGGGGCCCGCGGGGCGCTCCTGCTGGGAGTTGAGCAGCCGGGCAAGCTGGGCGGCTCCCACCGCCGAAGTCCACTGCGCCATGTTTTCCAGTCCACCTTCCCCGAATTGGCCATGGAAGAGGTTTCTCCTCAAGCCACAGAGTGTCATGGGTCAGTCCACCGGCACCACCGCACCATCTCCAAGGAGCCCATAGTGTCCAGCCCGCCGCCGAGGCGCCTCACTCGCCGACTTCTCCAGCTGTACGTGGGGCTGGCCCTGTACGGAGTGAGTTCCGCCCTCCTCGTGGAGGCGGGCCTGGGGCTTGAGCCCTGGGGTGTGCTGCATCAGGGTCTCGCCGAGCTGACCGGGCTGACGATCGGTGTCGTGTCGATCATCGTGGGGGCCGTCGTCCTTCTCCTGTGGATACCGCTGCGCCAGCGCCCGGGCCTCGGCACGGTCTCCAACGTCTTCGTGGTCGGCATCGCGATGGACGGCACGCTCGCCCTGCTGCCGGACGTGCACGCCCTCGGGGTCCGTGTCCCGCTGATGGCGGCGGGCATCCTGCTGAACGGTGTGGCGACCGGCCTCTACATTGCGGCCCGTTTCGGTCCGGGTCCGCGCGACGGCCTGATGACGGGCTTCCACCGGCGCACCGGCCGCTCGATCCGCCTGGTGCGCACGACCCTCGAAGTGGCCGTGGTCGCGACGGGCTTCGTCCTCGGCGGCACGGTCGGGGTGGGCACGGTCCTGTACGCGCTCGGCATCGGCCCGCTGGCCCAGCTGTTCCTGCGGGTGTTCGCCGTCCCTGCGGCATCACCGGACGGCAGCACGGTCGTTGCCGGAGGGCCATCGGAGCGGGCGATACTGCGCGGGTGATCTCGCGCATACGCCACCCCTACCTCGACCATCCCGGGCCCATAGCCTTCGCCCACCGGGGCGGGGCCGCCGACGGCCTGGAGAACACCGTCGCCCAGTTCCGCCGGGCGGTCGGGGCCGGTTACCGGTACATCGAGACCGATGTGCACGCCACGGCGGACGGGAAACTCGTCGCCTTCCACGACGCGACGCTGGACCGGGTGACCGACGGCGCGGGCCGGATAGCGGACCTCCCCTGGGGCGACGTACGGCACGCGCGCGTGGCGGGCGCCGAACCGGTCCCCCTCTTCGACGAGCTCCTGGAGACGTTCCCCGACGTCCGCTGGAACGTCGATGTGAAGGCGGAGCCCGCGCTGCTCCCCCTCCTCGATCTGATCCGCGCCACCGGCTCCTGGGACCGCGTCTGCGTCGGCTCGTTCTCCGAGGCGCGGGTCGCCAGGGCCCAGCGCGCGGCCGGCCCGCGGCTGGCCACCTCGTACGGCGTCCGGGGAGTCCTGGGGCTGCGCCTGAAGTCGTGGGGTCTGCCCGCCGCGCTGCGGCGCTCGGCGGTCTGCGCGCAGGTTCCCGAGGCCCAGTCGGGCATCCCGGTGGTGGACCGGCGTTTCGTGTCCGCCGCCCACGCGCGCGGGCTGCAGGTCCACGTGTGGACGGTCAACGAGCCCGAGCGGATGCACCGGCTTCTGGACCTGGGAGTCGATGGCATCATGACCGATCACATCGAGACGCTGCGCGGGGTCCTGCGGGACCGCGGCACCTGGGCCTGAGCGGTCCCGGCACACCACGCGGTACGCCCTGCACAGGCACGACACGGGGAAGCGAGGGCACGGGTGGGCACCGACACCGTGCGGGAACGGGCGGCCGACGGGGCCGCCGAACGGCGGCGCGAACAACGCGGCTGGTACTTCTACGACTGGGCCTGCTCCGTCTACTCGACGAGCGTGCTCACCGTGTTCCTCGGCCCCTATCTGACCTCGGTCGCCAAGGCCGCCGCGGACGCGGACGGATTCGTGCACCCGCTGGGGATACCCCTGCGCGCGGGCTCGTTCTTCGCCTACTCCGTGTCGGCGTCCGTGATCCTGTCGATCTTCGTGATGCCCCTGGCGGGCGCGGCGGCGGACCGCAGCGGCCGCAAGAAGCCGCTCCTCGCGTTCTCGGCGTATCTGGGCGCCGCGGCCACGGCGGGCATGTTCTTCCTGGACGGCGACCGCTATCTGCTGGGCGGCCTCCTGCTCATCGTGGCCAACGCCTCGCTGGCCGTGTCGATGGTGCTCTACAACTCCTACCTGCCGCAGATCGCCCCGCCGGAGGAGCGCGACGCCGTCTCGTCGAGGGGCTGGGCGTTCGGCTACGCGGCGGGCTCGCTGGTCCTGGTGGCGAACCTGGTGCTCTACAGCGCCCACGACAGCTTCGGCGTCTCGGAGGCGATGGCGGTCCGCATCTGCCTGACCTCGGCCGGCATCTGGTGGGGCGCCTTCACGCTCATCCCGCTCAAGCGCCTGCGCGACCGCCGGACGGCGGACTCCCCGGCGGGGTCGCCGGGCACGCCCGGACGCGGCTGGCGCCAGCTGGCGGCGACCGTGCGCGACATGCGCCGCCAGCCGCTCACGCTCGCCTTCCTGCTGGCGTACCTCGTCTACAACGACGGCATCCAGACGGTCATCTCACAGGCCTCCGTGTACGGGTCCGAGGAACTGGGCCTCGACCAGTCGACGCTGATCGTGGCCGTGCTGCTGGTCCAGCTGCTCGCGGTGGCCGGGGCGCTCGGGATGGGCCGACTGGCCCGCACGTACGGCGCCAAACGGATCATTCTCGGGTCGCTGGTCGCCTGGACCCTCACGCTGGCCGCCGGATATTTCCTGCCCGCGGGAGCGCCCGGCTGGTTCTTCGTCCTCGCGGCGGGCATCGGGCTGGTCCTCGGCGGCAGCCAGGCCCTCTCCCGGTCCCTGTTCTCGCATCTGGTACCGCCGGGCAAGGAGGCCGAGTACTTCTCGGCGTACGAGATGAGCGATCGCGGCATGAGCTGGCTGGGGCCGCTCCTGTTCGGCGTGACCTACCAGCTGACGGGCAGCTACCGGGACGCGATCATCTCGCTCGTGGCCTTCTTCGTCCTGGGATTCGTGCTGCTCGCGAGGGTTCCGGTGCGCCGGGCGGTGCGCGACGCGGGCAACCCCGTTCCGGC
The DNA here is from genome assembly GCF_042677425.1 of Streptomyces sp. NPDC127119. Classification (NCBI taxonomy): domain Bacteria; kingdom Bacillati; phylum Actinomycetota; class Actinomycetes; order Kitasatosporales; family Streptomycetaceae; genus Streptomyces; species Streptomyces sp. NPDC127119. The sequence continues at coordinate 60,557 of NZ_JBHXTO010000010.1, forward strand.
GAGGATTTAGCGCTCAGCGCCAAAGGGCGGTAGTGTACGCGTTTGGCCTGCCAGGCGTACCGTTACTGCGCGTCAAAGATGCCGCAACACCGGGTGACATCTGCTGTCAGATGTGACAAACCGGGCGCAGGTGGGTACAACAACGGGCGGCTACGACGGCGACGCATGTCCCGGAGCGGGAATCTTTACCGCCGACCGGACGTTGACCGGATGACGACGACAGCGACACCTGTCCTGTGGGCGACAAGCCCGGGAGGCACGATTCATGAGTGAGCGAGCTCTTCGCGGCACGCGCCTCGTGGTGACTAGCTACGAGACGGACCGCGGCATCGACCTGGCCCCGCGCCAGGCCGTGGAGTACGCATGCGAGAAGGGCCATCGATTCGAGATGCCCTTCTCGGTGGAGGCGGAGATCCCGCCGGAGTGGGAGTGCAAGGTCTGCGGGGCCCAGGCACTCCTGGTGGACGGCGACGGCCCTGAAGAGAAGAAGGCCAAGCCCGCGCGTACGCATTGGGACATGCTGATGGAACGGCGTACGCGAGAGGAGCTCGAAGAGGTCCTCGAAGAGCGCCTGGCCGTGCTTCGATCCGGAGCCATGAACATTGCGGTCCACCCTCGGGACAGCCGCAAGTCCGCGTAGCCCTTCAGGGGGCTGAGCGGCATACAACGCACGCACGCGACCGCGGGCGCCGTGTCTTCGGACACGGTTCCTGCGGTTCTGTGCGTTTGCGTGGAGCTCGGGGGTTCTGGATGGGTGCGGGCCCGCTGTGGCTGGGGTTGCGCAGTTCCCCGCGCCCCTGGGTATCTCAGCCCCTCCGGCGTTTGAGGAGCGGGGGTTCGGGGGCGGAGCCCCCGAGTACGTGGCCCCCGGGCCTCAGCCCGTCAGGGGCGGGCGTGAGCCCTGGTTGTTCTCGTTCTCGCGGTCGCGCGGCGCGTCGTCGCGAATGACCTCGCCCTGGACGACCTTCCCGTCGGGACGGTGAATCCGGGCCTGCTGGAACGCGCTCCCGAAGGACCCGGAAGCCTCGCGCACCTTCCGCTCGAACGTCCGCTCCGCATACCGCGAGAGCGCCTTCTGCACCGGCGGCACCAGCAGAAGCAGCCCGAGCGCGTCGGAGATCAGCCCCGGCAGCATCAGGAGCAGCCCGCCGAGCATCATCAGGCCGTTGCCCTCGGAATTGGCCCTGCCCTCCGGCAACGCCCCGCTCTGCTGCTGTTGCAGCGTCTCGCTCAGCGCCCGGAAGGCCCGCCGGCCGGCCCGCTTGATGACCACGGCGCCGAGGACGAACCCACCGATCAGCAGCAGGAGCACCGCGAAACCGCTCGCCGCGCCCGCCACCACCGTCAGCAGCCAGACCTCCAGCACGAGCCACGCGGCCACGCCCAGGGGCAGGAACCTCAGCAGTCGTGAGCGCCGGGGCCGACGAGAGGTGGAGCCGGAGGCGGAGGAGGGCGGGATCGGTGCGCCAGTCGTCATGCCTCCAGTGTGCCTGGCCAGGGCTCAGTACGGCATAAAGCGTAAGGAGGGGGTCAGCCCGGCCTGTGCGACTGGGAGGCGGCTCAGGGCTTCTTGCGCCCCAGCACGCGTCCCGCCCGCTCCCCCACACCCCACGTGGTGACCCGCCACAGCGCCTCCACCAGGATGTCGCGGCTCATCTTGGAGTCGCCCAGTTCCCGTTCGACGAAGGTGATCGGCACCTCGACGACGTGACAGCCGGCCCGGACGGCCCGGCGGGCCAGGTCGACCTGGAAGCAGTACCCCTGCGAGGCGACCTCTCCGAGGCCGAGGCGCTCCAGGGTCTCGCTCCGGAAGGCCCGGTAGCCGCCGGTGACGTCACGGATCGGCACGTCGAGCAGGACACGCGAGTACAGGCTTCCGCCGCGCGAGAGGAACTCACGGGATTTCGGCCAGTTCACCACGCGGCCGCCCGGCACCCAGCGGGACCCGAGCACGAGATCGGCGCCCTTGAGCGCGGTCAGCAGCCGGGGCAGTTCCTCGGGCTGGTGGGAGCCGTCGGCGTCCATCTCGACCAGGACGCCGTATCCGTGTTCCAGGCCCCAGCCGAAGCCGGCGAGGTAGGCGGCGCCGAGGCCCTCCTTGCCCTTGCGGTGCAGGACGTGGACGTGTTCGTCCTCGACGGCCAGTTCGTCGGCGAGCTTGCCGGTGCCGTCGGGGCTGTTGTCGTCGGCGATCAGGACGTGCGCCGCGGGTACGGCCGCCCGCACCCGGCCGACGATCCTCTTGATGTTCTCCGCCTCGTTGAAGGTCGGAATGATCACCAAGGTCGTGCCGAGCGGACCGAACCGTCGCTCAACGCCGTCGTTCACAGCTTCCCCTTAAAACTTCCGTGCGAGAGGAGCACCACCATAGCGAGCGCCACTCTTCCCGCAGGTAAGGCGCCGACTTGAAAAGTCGCACAACGGGGTCGTACGAGGGAAAAAGGGGTCGTACGAGGGAGCGGAACTGCGGGATCGGGGCCCGGCGCCCTTCGGGCCGACCTGGGACCCGCTGGCTGCGGGTCGACCGAAAGCCGTTGTCTACTGAGCGGCCGGGCCCCACCCGGGTCACACCATCCGGCCGGAACGTTCCCTCGCCCCGTGGCGCGGACGCTGGGCCTGGCTCCCAGTGGTGGTGCGCCGGTGCGGCACACCACCCCTGACCCAACTGCGCTGCGGCGACTGCGCGGAAGTTCACCGGCCGGACGTCCGGTGGTGGACCCGGCCGAACCTACCGGCCACCTGCCGCTCACTGTCAACAGTCGTTCCACCTGCGGTTTTTCCGAGAAGTACCTGGTCAGCGCCGAGGATGCGCAGGTCGCGCGACAGCCCGTCGGACCATGATCCCCACCGCGCCACCCCGGGACATCACTCGTCCGGCCGTACGAATACGGTTCGACCGTCCACCACGGTGCGCAGACAGACGGGCAGGTCCGCACCGGGGGTCAGGTCGGGCAGTCCCGGGGTTCCGGAGCGGGGGTCGGTCGACCAGCGGGCCACCCGGTCGTCCGGGGCCTGGACCACGAGTTCCTCGGTGCGCCACACCGCGTAGTCCGCGGGCGCGCCCGGCACCAGGGACCCCGCGTCGTCCCGTCCGACCGCCCGCCAGCCGCCCCGCGTGTGCGCCGTGAAGGCGGCGCGGACGGACACTCGGTGTTCGGGCGTTCGATGGAAGGCGGCGGCGCGGACCGTGCCCCAGGGGTCGAGCGGGGTGACGGGGCTGTCGGAACCGAAGGCGAGCGGTACGCCGGCGCGAAGGAGGGCGGCGTAGGGGTTGAGCGTACGGGCGCGCTCGGCGCCCAGACGCTCGGCGTACATGCCCTCCTCGCCGCCCCACAGCGCGTCGAAGGCCGGCTGGACGGAGGCGGTGAGGCCGAGGTCGGCGAAACCGGCGATCGTGTCGGACGTGAGCATCTCGGCATGCTCGACGCGGTGCCGGGCGGCCCGTACGCGGGCCAGGCCGACCTTCTCGGCGGCTGCGCGCATGCCGTCGACCACGGAGGCCACGGCGGCGTCCCCGATGGCGTGGAAGCCCGCCTGGAGCCCCGCCTCGGTGCACGCCACGACATGGGCGGCGACGGCGGCGGTGTCCAGGTAGGCGGTGCCCGTGTGTTCCGCGTCGGTGTAAGGACCGTGCAGACAGGCCGTGTGCGAACCGAGGGCGCCGTCCACGAAGAGGTCGCCCGCGGCGCCGGCCGCCCCCAGGGCGCGGGCCTTCGCCACGTCCTGCTCGGCCCAGTAGCCGACGACGCGGGGGCCCGACTCCTCGGCGGCGAGCCGCAGCAGCCCGGTGAAGTCGTCCTCGGAGGAGATCTCGGGGCCCGCGCACTCGTGCACGGAGCCGATACCGAGCGAGGCGGCGTGTCTCAGGGCCGCGCGCTGGGCCTCCGTGCGCTGCGCCGGGGTCACGGCTGCGAACGCCGCGGCGCGTACGGCGTGGTGGGCGTCGCGGGTGAGGGGTTCGCCGTCCTGGAAACCGGCCGCACCGCGGACGCCCGGTGTCATGTCCAGCAGGGCCGTGGTGGCGACGGCCGAGTGGACGTCGATCCGGCTGAGGTAGAGCGGACGGCCGCCGGTGGCCTCGTCCAGCTCGGCGCGCCCCGGGGGCCGTCGCTCCGGCCAGCGGGAGGCGTCCCAGCCGTGGCCGAGGAGCACCGGGTCGGCGGGGCGGGAGGCGGCGAAGTCCCGTACGCGGGCCAGGGCGTCGCCGAGGGTGCGGGTGTCGGAGAGGTCGAGGCCGGTGAGGGCGAGGCCGGTGGCCGTGGTGTGCACGTGCGCGTCGGTGAACGCCGGGGTGACGAGCGCCCCTTCGAGGTCGACCACCTCGTCCACGCCGTCCGAGAATGCGTCGGCGGCGCCCTCCGAACCGACCCAGGCGACCTGTCCGCGCTCCACGACCATCGCGGTGGCGAACGGGTCGGCGGGGCTGTGCACCTCACCACCACGCAGCAGCACGGTACGGGGAGCCCCTGGGTGAATACGGTCCGCCTCGAATGCGGTGGTGCTGTCGCTCATACCGACAGTCTCACCCCTGAGCAGGACACCCCGGCGCGCGGGCCCCGTCAGGGGCGCTCTTCAGGGGCGCCTTTCAGGGGCGCGGGGAACTGCGCGACCAGCCACAACGGCCCCGCAGACACCTCACGCACGCGCGGCACCCACCCCTCAGGGGCGCGGGGAACTGCGCGAACGGCCCCCACCGGCCCGCAGACGCAGCACACACCCCGACCAGCAGGCCCGCGCCCAGCGAACCCCCGCCGTCAGATCTTCGGCGGCCGAGCCTCGTACGGCGTGGAAAGCACCACCGTCGTCCGCGTGGACACCCCCGCCAGCGACCGCAGCCGCGCCAGCAGTTCCTCCAGCTCGTGCGGTGTGGCGACACGCACCTTCAGGATGTAGTTCTCGTCGCCGGCCACGCTGTGGCACGCCTCGATCTCCGGTACCCCCGCCAGCCGTTCGGCGATGTCGTCCGGCGCGCTGGGATCGAACGGTTTCACCGAGATGAACGCCGTCAGCGGCAGCCCCACCGCCTCCGGGTCGACGACCGCGGCATAGCCGCGGATGACGCCGCGCTGCTCCAGCCGGCGCACCCGCTGGTGCACGGCCGAAGTGGACAGGCCCGTGGCCTTGCCCAGGTCGGTGTAGCTCATCCGCCCGTCTTCGACGAGCAGCTGCACGATGTGGCGGTCCAGCTCCTCCATGGCGGAGAACCTACAGTGCCCTTGATCCCCCCGGAAACCGGCCGGGTCGGGCACCTGCGGTCAGCATGTGACGAACACCACATGACACCGCCCGCTTCCGTGATGTTCTCGTGATTACCGCGCAGACGGGACGGGAAGTGCTTGCTGTGGCCGAGGTCGCAGCACCTTGTCGGCCCATCCGAGGGGGAGTAACCCATGCAGAGTCTCAAGCGTCTTGGACGTACCGCGCCCAAGCGGCAGCAGTCGGTCTTCGAACCCGAGCCGGAGGGCGTCGAACCGGACGCCCTGGACGGCGAGGAGCTCGACGCGTACGACACCTTCGAGATGTACCGGGTGATCTGCCCGGACTGCGCGCAGCCCATCGCGCTGCTGGCGGACGAGGAGAGCCTGCCGGAGCACGCGCTCTGCGCGTCGCCGTGGAACCCCTTCGGGCTGACGGTCTGTGCCGGGACGGGCCGCGCGGCGGCCGACGCCCAGCCCGCCGACGAGACGATGGAGGTCCAGGAGCAGGAAACGGCCCTGCTGTTGACGCTCCCGCAGGGACTCGACTGGCGGACCCAGCCCTTCTCGCACGTCGGAGGCCCCGGTTCGCGCCCCATGCAGGTGCCGGTGATCCGGCGCCTGGCCGCCTAGGACCTGTCCGGTCCGGCACGGCCGGGACCCCGCCGAAGCGCTGAAGGGTCCTCAATCCCTGTAGTCGCCCTGCACCATGGCCCGCAGGCTGTCGTGGTGCAGGATCAGCGTGTCCGGATCCGCCGGGACGTCGGTCTCGCCGAAGTGCACCTGCCGGTAGGCGACGCGCAGCATGACGACGGCGTGCCGCAGGGCCGCGTACAGGATGTGGAAGTCCATGTCCCGCGGTGTGTGGCCGGTGAGTTCGGCGTAGCGGGCCTCGACCCGGCCCCTGTGCAGGAAGCCGGGCAGTCCGTGCTGCCCGAAGCTCTCCGTGAGGTCCTGGAAGAAGCGGTGCAGGTAGATCATCCAGCCGAGGTCGACCTCACGCGGGCCCAGGCCCGCCATCTCCCAGTCGAGGACGGCGGCGGGCTCGAATCCGTCGTAGACGACGTTCCCGATGCGTGCGTCGCCCCAGCTGAGCACCGTTTCGCCCTCGTCGCGCGGCCAGAGCGCGTCGAGCCGGTCGAAGGCGTCCTCGATGAGCGGTGAGCGTGACAGCCCGTCAACCACCCAGGCGTAGTAGGCGCGTTGGGCTTCGACGTGACATCGCAGGGGGCTCCCCTGTCCGGGTGCCGCGAGGAATCCGGCCTCTTTCACCGGGACCTGGTCGTGCAGCCGGGCGAGGAGGCCGACCGACGCCGTCTCCAGCCGTTCGCGTTCGGCCCCGCTCGCGGCGTGCAGCCAATTGCCCTCGTACGTATAGGGCATGACGTCGGGCGGCACGCGTCCCTCGACGCGCTCCATGACGAAGAAGGGCGCCCCGAGCGGCCCGGGGTCCTCCTCCAGCCACAGCACACGGGGCACGGGGACGTCCGTACGGTCCGCGACGAGCCGCATGACGCGGTACTGCCGCGGCAGGTCGTAGACGGGGAAGACGGTGTACGCCGCCGGGTCCGCCGCGAGCCTCAACGCGCAGGACCGGAGCGGCGGTTCGGGGTGTTCGATGTCGAAGAGCAGGGTCTCGCTCGACATCCCGTTGGACGCGGGGACACGGACGTCGACCGCCTCGGCGCCGGGCAGCCGGGCGGCGAGCCACGCGGTCAGCCGCCGTGCGATCTCCTCCGGGTCCCGGGTCGTCGTACGAGGGCGGGGACGAGGTGCCTCAGCCATGCCACCACTCCTTCGCGACCCGCGCGTTCCCCCTCACGGGGCTCACGGGGCTCACGGGGCGACCGCGTCGAACCCGGTGAACCCGCTCGGGTCGTGCCGCCCGAACGAGCCGTGCTCGAAGATCCCGTACCCGGTCCGCCCTTCGAGGGTGTAGCGGGCAGCGTGATCGGTCACCCCGTACGCGGCGAGTCCGAGCGCGGCCGGGTCCGAGAGGTCGTACGTGCGGCGGTCGGTCCAGCCCCTGCCCTGCCAGGTGCCGTGCTGCCAGTCCTCGGCGGGCGGGTAGCCCGCGCCGACGGCGAGCGGGGAGGAGGCCAGGATCTCGACGCCCAGTTCGAGCGGCTTGCGGGGGTCGCCGAGGTGGACGGTCGCGCCCTCCGGGTGACGGGTGCCGCTCCGGTAGGCGATCTCCGCCCGGGGCCAGCCGAGTTGGCTGTCGCGCCGCCCGGCCCGTACGAGGGTCGCGTCGTTCAGGGTGCGGTAGCCGTCGGCGTCCTCCTGGGTGACGACCATCAGGAAGCGGTCGTCGAAGCGGACGGGGCACCAGAGCCAGTGGAAGCCCTCGGTCCGGTGTTCCTCGGCCAGCCGGCCGCCCTCCTCGCCGGGCAGCGGACGGGTGCCCCAGCTGCGGTCGCGGGTGCCGGTCCAGCCGTCGCCGGACAGCCGTGTCTCCTCCCCCGCGACCTTGATCCAGCCGTCGCAGCGGCCCGCCTGCACGAAGCGCCTGCCCTCCAACGTCAGGCGGGCGCCCCGGCGTTGCAGGTGATGCGGTTCCCACAGGGCGGGGAAGTCCGCGGACCAGGTGATCTCGTACGACAGTCCGTCCGGGTCGTCGGGGTCGGCCGCGCAGCTCAGGACGAAGTTCTTGAGCGGGCGCTCGACCTGGATCCGGAGCGGCCCGACGGACAGGCGCATCCGCTCGTCGTCGTCGAGGGCGTCCGAGGCACGCACGGCGTGCAGGGTGTCCCCGACGCGCAGGGTCGCGTACGCGTCGATGACACCCACGTTCGGATACACCCCGAGGCCCAGGACGAGCAGTGCCCTGCCCCGGTGGTCGAAGACGTGGAAGATGCACCGGTCGTACGCGTTCCGGTCCCCCGTCGCCACGTGCTTCATCGAGAGGGGGACCTGGTGCACGGGGTACTCGTCGAGGGCTACGGGACGGTCGTCGGGCATCGGCTGCCTCCCGGGGCACGCGGCACGGGGGAGATGACGGTACGTCAGATGAGCGTGCGGGGCCAGAGTCCGGCAGCCCTTCGCGGCGCCGGAACCCCCGCGAACGCACAGGCGAATTCGCCAGTCGGTGACCTGCCCGCCCCGAAGCACGTTGGCCCGGTATGACCCCTTCGTACGCAGAGACATACCCAGAGACGGGCCGTCGTCGCGGGTTTCTTCCTCCCCCGGCAGAATCGGTTTCCCAGGGGACCCAAGGGACGCAGCAGCCCCAGGAGCACGTGGTGCCCCAGGGGACACAGTGGACGCGAGTGCTGCAGGCGCCCGCACCCCAGGAGCCACAGGGACATCAGGGGTCCCAGGGATCACAGGGGCCGCAGGCGCCCCATCAACCCGCGGACCCGCCCATCTACCGCGCCATGATGCGTGCCTGGTCCGACCGCGGCCGGACCCTGCCGGGTCACCACGATCCGGAGTGGGCCCGGCTGGTGGCGCCCGCGGCGATGTACGCGTACGGAAGGTTCAGCGCGACTCGGGACCCGCGAGGTGACGGGCGATGACCATCCGCTGGATCTGATTGGTGCCCTCGACGATCTGCAGCACCTTGGCCTCGCGCATGTACCGCTCGACGGGGAAGTCCGCGGTGTAGCCGTACCCGCCGAGCACCTGCACGGCGTCGATCGTGACCTGCATCGCGGTGTCGGTGCAGAACAGCTTCGCCATGGCCGCCTGCCGGGCGAAGGGCCGTCCCGCGTCCCGCAGCCGGGCCGCGGTGAGATACAGCGAACGGCCCGCCTCGATCCGCGTCGCCATGTCCGCCAGCATGAAGCGCAGGCCCTGGAAGTCCGCGATCGGCCGCCCGAACTGCTCGCGCCCCGTCGCGTAGGCGACCGCCTCGTCCAGGGCGGCCTGGGCGACGCCGACGGCACAGGCCGCGATGCCGAGCCGCCCGGAGTCCAGCGCGGACAGGGCGATCGCGAAGCCCTGCCCCTCCTCGCCGATGCGCCGGCCGTCGGGGATCCGTACCCCGTCGAAGTGCACCTGGGCGGTCGGTGAGCCCTTCATGCCCATCTTCTTCTCGGGCACCGCGGCGCTCAGGCCCTCGGCGTCACCAGGCACCAGGAACGCCGTGATGCCCCGCGCCCCCTCGCCACCGGTCCGGGCGAGCACGGTGCAGAAGTCCGCGACCCCGCCGTGCGTGATCCAGGCCTTGGTCCCGGTGAGCACCCAGGAGTCGCCGTCGCGCACGGCCTTCGTCCGCAGGGACGCCGCGTCCGAGCCGGACGCCGGCTCGGAGAGGCAGTAGGCGCCCAGGAGGCCGCCGCCGAGCATGTCCGGGAGGTGCTCGACCTGCTGCTCCTTGGTGCCGTAGTTGGCCAGGGCATGGCAGGCGAGCGAGTGCACGCTGACGCCGAGACCCACGGTGAGGCGGGCGGCGGCGAGCTCTTCGAGAACCTGGAGGTAGACCTCGTACGGCTGGTCACCGCCGCCGTACTCGGAGTCGTACGGAAGGCCGAGCAGTCCCGATTCCGAGAGCAGGGTGAAGATCTCCCGGGGGAAGCGTCCGGCGTCCTCCTCCTCGGCCGCCTTCGGGGCGATCTCGCGCTGCGCGATGTCGCGGACGAGCGAGATCAGATCCCGGGCCTCGTCCGTGGGCAGTTGACGGTCCACCGGCTGCGGGGCGCGGTCGGGCATGGCGACGATCCTCCCTGTCGGGCACTTCGGCGGGCGCACACCTGGGTGGGGTTGCGCCGCCGGGTCTCACTGAGCACCGGCGATGCTCGCGCCTCCGGGTCGCGGAAGCGCCTGATCAGCGGCTGTGCGCAGTGAGTATGCCCGATCGGAGGCATGGAGTCACCAGTTAACGACCGCTTACTCAAGAGTAAAGAATTCCCGTGCGGAATTCCTGCGGGGAATTGGTCCGAACCATTGACCAACTGGTCTAGTCCTCCTACTGTTTCGCTCCAACGCTTCACCGCGTACATGCCGATCGGCGCATGTTCCCCTCTCCCCCACGAGGAGTCCGATGCTCAGCTCACTCCGCCCTCGAGTCCGTTTCCGGGCGCTTCTGTCCGCCGCGTGTTGCGCAGCCCTCGGCGCGGGGCTGCTGGCCGGCGCGGGCACGGCCACCGCCACGACCGGGAAGGCCGCCACCCCCACGGCGGCCTCGACCGCGGCGGCCGGTTCCAAGGTCGTCGGCTACTTCACCGAATGGGGCACCTACGACCGGAAGTACCTGGTCAAGAACGTGGAGACGTCCGGCTCCGCGGCCAAGCTGACGCACATCAACTACGCCTTCGGCAATGTGACCGGTGGCAAGTGCGCGATGGGCGACTCCTACGCGGCCACCGAGCGGACCCACACCGCTGCCGAGTCGGTCGACGGGGTCGCGGACACCTGGGACCAGCCCCTGCGCGGCAACTTCAACCAGCTCCGTGAGCTGAAGAAGAAGCACCCGAACCTCAAGGTCCTGTGGTCGTTCGGCGGCTGGACCTGGTCCGGCGGCTTCACGGAGGCGGCCAAGAACCCGGCGGCCTTCGCCCAGTCCTGCTACGACCTGGTCGAGAACTCGAAGTGGGCCGACGTCTTCGACGGCATCGACATCGACTGGGAGTACCCCAACAGCTGCGGCCTCAGCTGTGACACCAGCGGACGGGCCGCGTACAAGAACCTGATGTCGGCCGTCCGCGCCAAGTTCGGCGGCTCGGCGCTGGTCACCTCGGCGATCCCGGCCGACGCCACCGCCGGCGGCAAGCTCGACGCGGCGGACTACGCGGGCGCGGCCCAGTACGTCGACTGGTACAACCCGATGACGTACGACTTCTTCGGCGCCTGGGACGCGGCAGGGCCCACGGCTCCGCACTCCGCGCTGAACTCCTACTCGGGGATCCCGAAGGCCGAGTTCCACACCTCCGCCACCATCGCCAAGCTCAAGGGCATGGGCGTACCGGCCTCGAAGCTGCTGCTCGGCATCGGCTTCTACGGGCGCGGCTGGACCGGAGTCACCCAGGCGGCGCCCGGCGGCTCGGCCACCGGACCGGCGGCGGGTACGTACGAGCAGGGCATCGACGACTACAAGGTGCTCAAGACGAAGTGCCCGGCCACCGGCACGGTGGGCGGCACCGCGTACGCCAAGTGCGGCAGCGACTGGTGGAGTTACGACACCCCGTCGACCATCGCCGGGAAGATGAGCTACAAGAACGCGCAGGGTCTGGGCGGCACGTTCTTCTGGGAGCTGAGCGGTGACACGGCGAACGGCGAACTGATCAAGGCGATCAACTAGCCGCACCGGTACGGCGGTCGGGGCGGGGACCGGAAACGGTCCCCGCCCCGACCGCCGTCTCAGCCGTGTCGTCCCAGCCGGTTTCCCGCCGTCTCAGGTGGTGCGGCGCGCGGCCTGCGGGGCCGGGTAGGAGACGTCCAGTTCCTCGATGGCCCGCATCGTGCCGCCGAGCATCTTCACCAGCAGCTCGCGCATCAGGTCGCGCGGCAGACCGCGGTGGTCGATCCAGTCGAGGGTGGCGCCCTCCACACTGCACAGCCAGCCCAGCAGCGCGGTGCGCGGGAGCGGGCCGACATCGCGTCGCCCGTACGCCCCTTCGGCGATGGTCTCGACGATGGCTTCCCGCACACTGTCGCGGATGGCGAGCACCTCGGCGTCGAAGCCGACACCGCCGCTGATGATGGTCCGGTACGCGGCCTGATGGTGCTCGGCGTAGCGGAGATAGCCGTCGATGGTGCGGTGCACCCGTTCTTCCGGGGGCAGTTCGAGACCGCTGGCCGCCCGGGAGATCAGCTCGGCCACCGAGTCCTCGACGATCGCCAGGTAGTAGCCGCGCTTGGAGCGGAAGTAGTAGTAGATCAGTCCCTTGGCGACATGCGCCTGCTTGGCGATGTCGTCCATCGACAGGGCGTCGTAGGACGTGTCGGCGAACAACTTCCGCCCGATGACGATGAGTTCGGCACGGCGCGCCAGGGAACGGTCGGTGCCGCGCGCTCCGGGGCGGTCGACACCGCGCTGTGGACTGTTAGTCAATTGCGGACCTGGTCTCCAACCGCGAGCGGGACTTCCGCAGTATGGCAGAGCCGTACGAGCAGCCTGTTCGAGTCGCTTCGACTCCCCGCGACCGGCGGTCGTGGCCCTGGCGTCAGACCAGGCCGAGCTGCGTCACGAACATCGCGAGCACCAGCACGAAGGTCCAGCCCATGACGTGCTCAAGGATCTTCGGGCCGTCGTCCTTGGGACCGCCCGTCCGGGCGCGGACCTGTCCGGCGGTGACAGAGGTCGTGGTCATGGCGGCTCACTCACGGTCGGCTTGCGATGGACTCCCCCGCCGGTTCGGACGGACTTGTCCCACCGGTTCGTCCACCTTGCCATCGGATCGGGCTTTTGCGGGGGAGAGCTTGGTCACCCGCGACCGCCCGGTGTGGCACACGCCACAGGGGCGGCTCCGCCGTGCGGGGCCACCCCTGTGACGTGTGGGCGGGTGTGCGGGCGTAGGGCTCAGCGCACGCCCACCGCCGCCAGGGCCTTGCGCTGGGCGTCCGTGGGGTGGGCCGGGAAGTAGAGGTAGCAGACCCCGCCGGTGCCGGAGACGACGTTCCCGGCGGCGTTGTACCTCTTCGTCCTGAGCCAGATATTTTCCCACTCGCGCCGCTTGTAGACGCGACGTACCGCGTCGTTGTCCGGCGAGTTCGGGTCGTTGGCGATCACGTCTCCGTCGGCGGTGAAGCCGATGACCGTCATCAGATGCCCGGCCGTGCCGTACCCCGCGCCGGTCAGTTCGGACGCGAGGAACGACTGGGACGTGATGGCCGGCACACCGGCGGCGATCAGCGTCTCCAGATCGGTGAGCGACCGGAGCCGGGTCACCACGCCCTGCAGATCCTTGTACGTGGCGGCGTACGCGGCGTTGAAGGGCCAGTTGCCGCAGCCGTCGTACTGGTAGTCGAAGGTGAACCGGGCCGCGTGGCACACCTGCGGGTCCGCGTACTCGGGCTTGACCCAGGCCAGGTCCGCGGCCGTGGGCTTCCGCCCCCAGTACTCGATGATCATCTGGGAGGAGGTGGGACTGCACCAGGCCTCGCCGCCGTTGTCGTACTCGGGGTACTGGCCGACGTGGATCTCCTGCGAGTAGCGCGGCACCTTCAGTTCCCGTGCGAGACCGGGCGCCGACGCCGGGACCGTGAAGCGGTCGGGGATGTCGGAGCCCATCGCGCCGAGCCGCCACACGGTCGGCGTGGCCTTGGTCCCGGGCTTGCGGTAGAGGGTCAGCCGCAGCCGGTACGCCACCAGGCGCAGCCCGGAGGCCGCGTCGTCGATGGCGAAGGTGTCCGTCCAGACCGTGCTCCTCCCGTCGCTCTGGTCGTCGACCGAGGTCCGCCGGATGTCCTGGTCACCGGCCGCCCAGCGGCCCATCACGTACCAGGGGGTGTCCGTGCCGTCGGAGTACGTGCCCGTCAGCTCGATCTGCAGCCAGGTGCCCGCCGGGGTCCGCGCGTTCCAGGAGGCGATGACCTCGGTGGAGGGGACGGCGAGACGGTGGACCGGCGAGGTCCAGCGGGCGTACTCCCAGGTGGCGGTCGTGCCGGTGTGCGGGTCCGGGTAGTCGACGCGCCCCTCCGGGGTCCGGATCTCCAGCCCCGGGCGGGCCCCCTGCACGGCACGGGTCCCTGCCGCCGTGCCGTCACGCCAGTCGGCGTACGAGGTCCAGGCATGGTTGTCCACGAGGCCGGAGGGTGCTTTCGACGAAGGGGCGGCCGGGGTTCTCGCGGGGCGGGCCGACGGGCTCGCGGCGGCGGCCGGGCTCGCGGCGGCGGCCGGGCTCGCCGCTCCGGCGGTGGCGGCTGCCACCGCCGCGGCCAGGACGGTTCTGCGGGACGGCTGTTCGGCTCTGGTCATGGACGGAAGACCCCCAGGTGTCCGGAACGGGCTGGTCCAGTGCGCGGGAGACGCGCGGGTACGAATGCACGGGTGTGGGCCAACTATGGAACGCGATCACGGCTTCTGCCAGCACTTCGGGCGTCGCGGCGCCGACCAATATTGGTCGAGACCACTGATGGGGCGGGAGACCCGATTCACCCCATATCGGTCTCGGTAGAGTGTTCCTCCATAATGCGTACGCCCCCGTCCGCGGCCCTCCCCAGTCCTCCTCAGCCCTCCGTCCGCACTTCTCCCCCGGGAAGCCCCATCCACCTCCACACCCTCGCCGACCGGCTGCGCCGGCTGCCGCCGTCCTGCGGTCCCGTCCGGCTCGTCGGCGTCGACGGGCACGCGGGCTCCGGCAAGACCACCTTCGCGGAGCGCCTGGCCGGGGCGCTGGGCGACGCTCCCGTACTGCACCTGGACGACATCGCCACCCACGAGGAGCTCTTCGCGTGGACCGGGCGGCTGCTCCGGGAGGTCGTCGAACCGCTGGGCCGCGGCGAGAGCGCGCACTACCGCCCCTACGACTGGCGGCTGCGCGACTTCGGACCGGCCCGCGCCCTGCCGCCCGCACCCGTGATCCTCGTCGAGGGGGTCGGCGCCGGCCGCCGGACGTTGCGGCCGCAACTGGCGGGACTGCTGTGGATGGAGATGCCCGACGAGGACGCATGGGCCCGCGGGCGCCTGCGGGACGGTTCGGCGCAGAGCGATTTCTGGGCAGGGTGGGTCCCCGCGGAGCGCCGGCACTTCGCCGAGGACCCTTCGGAGCCGTTCGCCGACCTTCTGGTACGACAGTGTTCAGACGGATATGAGGTACTGCCAGGACCTGCCGAGACGTCACTGAGAACGCTCTCGGTCACGGACCGTGACGGGCCTGCTTCTGTGTGCTGAACTCGTGAAGACCGCTGTCCGAGAAGTTGCCTGAGTGCCCCAACTCGGCTTGACCGAGGGGCCGTACAGGTCTTACGTTCTCAAGGAGCGGCCTTCGGGGCCGCCTCACAGACGCGAAGCCCCCGGTTGTTCCCCCGTGATCGGGGGCTTCGTTCTGTCCTCAGGCGTTGTGCGGACGCCGCGACACGCAATTCACTCACTCTGCGTGACCGTCCTGAGTGCGTCCCGTACGCTCCCACCTCGAAGAACCCGTCGTGCGGCACCCTACGGTCCGGCGCTCCCCCGCAGGTACGATGCCTCTTGGTGCGACCTTCGGACGGCTGCTCTCCGCACCGCACGCAACTCCCGTCCGCGGCACAGCGGTTCGACGAAGACTGCCGACGGGCACCGGCCCGCCCGGTGATCAACGGGGGCACGGTATGTGGGGGACGTGATGGACTTCGGCACGCAGGGCCCCGAGGCCCCGGCCGACCTCGCCTGGCTGCGAGGTGTGGATGCCTACACCATGGGGGCCTATCCGCAGGCGGAGGAGGAGTTCCGCGCCGCGGTCCGGATGGATCCGGGGATGGCCGACGGCTGGCTGGGACTGCACGCGCTGCGCATCGACACGACGACCGCACTGCTCCGGATGTTCCGGCACCGCGACCGCTTCGGCGAACAGCGCACCCGGCACCGGCGCACGCTCAACTCCTGGTACTGGCTGGGCTGGTGGGTGCAGCCGGTCCTGGAGTCGCCGCGCGATCTGCTGCTCGCGCACTCCTCGCACTGGCTCGACGGACGCCATGTCCCCGAGCTGGACCGGGCGTTGGCGGGCCTGCCCCCGGTCGACGCGGATCCGCAGGTCCGGTTCCTGCACGCCTGCCGGGCCTATCTCGTCAAGGACTGGGAGCAGTTGGTCCGCCACACGGACCCGCTGATCGACGATCCGATGCTGGGCATCGAGGCGGGCCTGTTCGGCGGGATGGCGCGCGTACGGCTGGAGATGTACGGGCAGGCCGAGCCGCTGCTGTCGTCCGCGCTGATGCGCTGCCGCAGCGAGCAGCCGCAGCGCAAGGAGCTGCGGTACTGGCTGGCGCGGGCGCACGAGGGCACGGGCCGCTCGGCGGCGGCCCTCCCCCTCTACCGGGCCGTGCACCGGGTGGATCCGGCCTTCATGGACACCTCGGCCCGGCTCGCCGCGATCTCCGAGGGCGACGGGTACGACGAGACGGCCGACCTCGCGGCGATCACGCTGACGGGGGTCGGGCAGGACATCCTGGACGGGCCCGACGGCATCGACCCGCTGTTCGGCGGCGAGGGCCGCGACCTGAAGCTCTCCGAGCCCGAGCTGCCGCCGCCCGGCACGCTGCCGTCCGAGTCGGACCGGGTCCGCGAGAAGGCCATCGTGCCGGTGCTGCCACCGCATCTGCCGACCGGGCCCACCGATCCCGCGCTCCTCGAAGAGGCGCTGGCCGAGCTGGAGGGCATGGTCGGCCTCGAACCGGTGAAGCGCCAGGTGAAGGCGCTCTCGGCGCAGCTGAACATGGCCCGGCTGCGGGCCGGGCAGGGGCTGCCGGTCCAGCCGCCGAAACGGCACTTCGTCTTCTCCGGGCCCTCCGGCACCGGCAAGACGACCGTGGCGCGCATTCTCGGCCGGGTCTTCTACGCGCTCGGGCTGCTCGGCGGCGACCATCTCGTCGAGGCGCAGCGGGCCGATCTGGTGGGCGAGTATCTCGGCCAGACCGCGGTGAAGGCCAACGAGCTGATCGACTCCGCGATCGGCGGGGTGCTCTTCGTCGACGAGGCCTACTCGCTGTCCAACTCCGGGTACGGCAAGGGGGACGCGTACGGGGACGAGGCGCTGCAGGTGCTGCTGAAGCGGGCCGAGGACAACCGGGATCATCTGGTGGTGATCCTCGCGGGGTATCCGGAGGGCATGGACCGGCTGCTCGCCGCCAATCCCGGGCTGTCGTCCCGGTTCACGACCCGGGTCGACTTTCCCTCGTACCGGCCGCTTGAGCTCACCTCGATCGGTGAGGTGCTGGCGGGGGAGAACGGTGACGTGTGGGACGAGGAGGCGCTCGACGAGCTGCGCTCCATCAGTGGGCACGTCGTCGATCAGGGGTGGATCGACGAGCTGGGGAACGGGCGGTTCCTGCGTACGTTGTACGAGAAGAGCTGTGCCTATCGGGATCTGCGGCTCTCCGGGTATCCGGGGCATCTGACGCGGGACGATCTGGCGACGCTTCGGCTGGCCGATCTGATGCAGGCGTACGGGGAGGTTCTCTCGGGGCGCGGACCCTCGGGGGTGTAGCCCCCGTCGGGTCCGCGCCCCGAGAGCCCTCCGGGTCGGGTGCGCCCACCGGGGTGGTGGGGTGCTGTGCGGCTCGCGGGTGCGGCACCGTCGTGGCTTGTCTCGCAGTTCCTCGCGCCCCTGAAGCGAAACAGCCGACCCGCGCCCCGAGCAGTGGGGGCGCGGGTCGGCTGTGTCAGCTGGCCAGGGCCTGTTGTGGGGGTTCCGCCGGTTCCGTGTGGCCCGAGCGGGGCTCGGCCACGCGTGCCGCCGGGCGGTCCCGGTGTGCCGGGTCGCGGACCTCGCCGACCAGGAGTTCCAGGACGTCCTCCAGGGCGACCAGGCCCAGGACCCGGCCCGACGGGTCGGCGACCTGGGCCAGGTGCGTCGCGGCGCGGCGCATCACGGTCAGGGCGTCGTCGAGCGGGAGTTCGGCGCTGAGCGTGGTCATGGGCCGCCAGACCTGCTGCGGCACCGCCCGCTCGGACTCCTCCAGGTCGAGTACGTCCTTCACGTGCAGGTAGCCCATGAAGGCGCCGTTCTCCGCGACCACCGGGAACCGTGAGAAGCCGGTGCGGGCGGTGAGGGCGACGACCTGGCCCGGTGTGACCGAGGGGCCCACGCTGATCAGCGACTCGCGGTCCAGGAGGACGTCCGTGACCGGGCGCGAGCCCAGTTCCAGCGCGTCCTCCAGGCGCTCCTGCTCCCCGGGGTCGAGCAGACCGGCCTGTCCCGCGTCCTCGACGAGCCGGTTGAGCTGCTCGCTGGTGAAGACCGCCTCGACCTCGTCCCTGGGCTCGACACCGAAGAGCTTCAGGATGACGCGGGCGCAGGCACCGAGGCCCACGGTGACCGGCTTGCACAGCCGGGCGAAGGCGACCAGGCCGGGGCTGAGCCACAGCGCGGTCTTCTCGGGGGCGGCCATCGCCAGGTTCTTCGGCAGCATCTCGCCGACCACCAGGTGGAGGAAGACGACCGCGGCGAGCGCTATGACGTACCCGAGCGGGTGGATCATGCCCTCGGGCAGGTGCACGGCGTGGAAGACCGGCTCCAGGAGGTGCGCCACGGTGGGTTCGGCGACCGCGCCCAGGGTCAGTGAGCACATGGTGATGCCGAACTGCGCGGCGGCCATCATGTGCGGCAGGTTCTCCAGGCCGTACATGACCTGCCGGGCCCGTGCCGTGCCGAGCGGTTCGATCTGGCTGCGCCGTACGGAGACCAGGGCGAACTCGGCACCGACGAAGAAGCCGTTGGCGAGCACGAGCAGGCCGGCGAAGAAGAGTTGGAGCACGCTCATCGGACGGCCTCCGCCGCGGAGACGGAAACAGGGGCGGACGCGGGAGGGGAGACGGGCGTGGTCCCGGCCTCGGCCGTTCTGACCAGCCTGACCCGCTCCGCGCGGTAGTGGCCGACCTGGCGCACCGAGAGGCGCCAGCCGGGCAGCTCGGCCCGGTCGCCGGGCGCCGGGATGCGTCCGAGCAGGTCGGCGACGAGGCCGGCGACCGTCTCGTACGGGCCCTCGGGGGCTTCCAGGCCGATGCGCCGGAGGATGTCGACGCGGCAGCTGCCGTCGGCGTCCCAGGCGGGCCGGCCGTCCTCGGGCGGCGCGACGGCGAGTTCCGGCACGTCCTGCCCGTCGTGCTCGTCGCGGACCTCGCCGACGAGCTCCTCGACGATGTCCTCCAGGGTGACGACCCCGGCCGTGCCGCCGTACTCGTCGACGACGACGGCGATGGGCTGCTCGTTGCGCAGCCGCTCCAGGAGGGGCTGCACGGGCAGGGTCTCCGGGACGAGCAGCGGGGCCTGGGCGATCCGGGTGACGGGCATCCGCAGCCGGTCGTGCGAGGGCACCGCGAGGGCGTCCTTGAGGTGCACCATGCCGACGATCTCGTCGATCCGCTCCCGGTAGACGGGGAAGCGGGAGAGGCCGGTGGCGCGGGTGAGGTTGACGACGTCCTCGGCGGTCGCGGAGGACTGGAGGGCGCTGACCTTCACCCGCGGGGTCATGACGTGCTGCGCGGTGAGGTCGGCCAGCGACAGGGTGCGTACGAACAGGTCCGCGGTGTCCTGCTCCAGCGCGCCGGCCTGCGCCGAGTGCCGGGCCAGGGAGACCAGCTCGCCGGGTGTGCGCGCGGAGGCCAGCTCCGCCGTGGGCTCGACGCCCAGAGCACGTACGAGCCGGTTGGCGACGGAGTTCAGGGCGGCGATCACCGGCCGGAACAGGGTCGAGAAGACGTGCTGCGGGCCCGCGACGAACCGCGCGACCTGCAGGGGCCTGGACACCGCCCAGTTCTTGGGCACGAGTTCGCCGATCACCATCTGCACGGCCGAGGCCAGCAGCATGCCGACGACCACGGCGACACCGGACACGGCGCCCTCGGGGATGCCGACGGCGGTGAAGGGCCCGTTCAGCAGCTCGGCGAGGGCCGGTTCGGCGAGCATGCCGACGACCAGCGAGGTGATGGTGATGCCGAGCTGGGTGCCGGAGAGCTGGAAGGAGAGTTCCTTGAGGGAGCTGACGACGGTGCCGGCCCGTCGGTCGCCTTCGGCCGCCGCCTTCTCGGCGTCGGCGCGCTCCACCGTGACGAGGCCGAACTCGGCCGCCACGAAGAAGCCGTTGGCGAGGATCAAAAGGAACGCCGCCCCGAGGAGCAGCAGGGGGATGGTCATGCCGCCGCCTCGATGGGTCGGGAGGGGGCGGCGCAGGTACTACAGGACGATCCGTCCATCGCTGGAGGGAGTCACTCCTCGAATAGCAGGGGGCCGCTGAGTTCCGGGGGGAAGTCAGCGGCGGAGGCGCAACGAAAACGCCTCCGCCAACAGATTAATCAAGACATGGGCCCGTACGGCAGGGTGGAAGGCCGAGAGTCAGCCGTGATGTTCGTCGTGCTGTCCGTCGGACGGCCCGTCCGGCTCTCCGAGGGAGCGGGCCTCGGCGAGGGCGCGCAGTGCGCGGGCGTCGCTGATGGCGTGCTGTTTGGCGATGCCCGGCTGGATGCCGAGCACGGGCAGGCTGGTGCCGTCGCTGAGGTTCAGAAAGACCCAGGGGTCTCCTGGACGGAGGTTGACCTGCAGGATCTCCGCCCAGGCCAGCCGTCGCCTGCTGGCGATGTTGACGACGGTGACCCCGGACTCGTCCGCGACGACCTTGGGGCGGGCGAGCAGCACGAGTACGCCGAAGAGCAGCGCCGCGGTGAAGACGAAGCTGAGCCGCTCCCCCGGTCCGAGCTTTTCGAGCAGCAGCGCGACCGTGGTGATGACCACAAAGATCGTGGCACCGGCGGTCAGCAGTACGGCCCGGGTGCGCCCGGGGCTGAAGGTCACGGGGAGGGCGGGCGGCTCGGTGGTGTCCGGCATGGTGAAGCTGATCCTCGGAGTCAGAGGCGGCAGGCGTGGATGGCCGTGGTCAGGATGGCCCGCGCGCCGATCTCGTACAGGTCGTCCATGATCCGCTGGGCCTCCTTGGACGGGACCATGGCCCGTACGGCGACCCAGCCCTCGTTGTGGAGCGGCGAGACGGTCGGCGACTCCAGGCCCGGGGTGAGTGCGACGGCCTTCTCCAGCTGCTCGACGCGGCAGTCGTAGTCCATCATCACGTAGGTCCGCGCGACGAGGACGCCCTGGAGGCGGCGCAGGAACTGCTGGACCTTGGGTTCGGCGTCCCCGGTGGTCTCCGCGCCGGTGCGGCGGATGACGACCGCCTCGGACTTCATGATCGGGTCGCCGAAGACCTCGAGGCCCGCGTTGCGCAGCGAGGTGCCGGTCTCGACGACGTCCGCGATGACCTCGGCGACGCCGAGTTCGATGGCCGTCTCGACGGCGCCGTCGAGGTGCACGACGGCCGCGTCGACGCCCTGGTCGGCGAGGTACTTCGCGACGATGCCCTCGTACGAGGTGGCGACGGTCTTGCCCGCGAGGTCGTCGAGGGCCTCGGCCGTGCCGGGCTTGGTGGCGAAGCGGAAGGTGGAGCGGGCGAAGCCGAGGGGCAGGATCTCCTCCGCGTCGGCCGCGGAGTCGATCAGCAGGTCGCGGCCGGTGATGCCGATGTCGAGGCGGCCGGAGGAGACGTAGATCGCGATGTCGCGGGGGCGGAGGTAGAAGAACTCGACCTCGTTCTCCGGGTCGACGATCCGCAGCTCCTTGGCCTCCCGGCGCTGCTGGTAGCCGGCCTCATGCAGCATCTCCCCCGCGGGGCCTGACAGGGAACCCTTGTTGGGGACGGCGATGCGCAGCATGAGGTCGGCTTCCTTCGTTCGTGCGGTGCGGGTGCGGTTGCGGATACGGGTGTCGGCGCGAGGGCGCGGAGGCGGCTCAGAGGTGGGCGTACACGTCGTCCAGGCTGATGCCGCGGGCGACCATCATCACCTGGACGTGGTAGAGCAGCTGCGAGATCTCCTCGGCGGCTGCTTCCTTGCCCTCGTGCTCCGCGGCCATCCAGACCTCGGCGGCCTCTTCGACGACCTTCTTGCCGATGGCATGGACCCCCTTGCCGACCAGTTCCGCGGTGCGGGAGGTGGCGGGGTCGCCGGTGGCTGCCTTGTGCTGGAGCTCGGTGAAGAGCTCCTCGAAAGTCTTCTTGGACATGGTGGTCCTCACCCTACGCGGTCGCGGGCCTACGTCAGCGCCAGGGTTCGGATACCGAGCGCAGGGTGGCCGCGGTCGCCACGGCCGCGGTCACCGCCTCGTGCCCCTTGTCCTCGTTCGAGCCCTCGATGCCCGCGCGGTCCAGGGCCTGCTCCTCGGTGTCGACGGTCAGCACGCCGAAGCCGATGGGGACCCCGGTCTCGACGGAGACCTGGGTGAGGCCCTGGGTGACGCCCTGGCACACGTACTCGAAGTGCGGGGTGCCGCCGCGGATGACGACGCCGAGCGCGACGATCGCGTCGTAGCCGCGGCCCGCGAGGACCTTCGCGACGACCGGCAGCTCGAAGCTGCCGGGGACGCGCAGGAGGGTCGGCTCGTCGATGCCCAGCTCGTGCAGGGCGCGCAGCGCGCCGTCGACGAGTCCGTCCATGACCTTCTCGTGCCACTGTGCCGCGATGACGGCGACCCGCAGGTCACCGCAGTTGCGTACGGACAGTTCGGGTGCGCCCTTGCCGCTCACGTCTGTGTCTCCTCGTGCAGTGCTGTGCCGTTGCCGACTACTGAACCAACTACTGAACTGGCTACTACTGGCTACTGGTTACGGGTCACTGATTGCCGCAGGCGGACACGGTGGTCGTGTCCAGCCAGGGCAGGTCGTGCCCCATCCGGTCCCGCTTGGTGCGCAGGTACCGGAGGTTGTGCTCGCCCGCCGTCACGGGCATCGGCTCGCGCTCGGTGACCTTGAGGCCGTGCCGGACGAGCGCGGCGGTCTTGTCGGGGTTGTTGGTCATCAGCCGCAGGCTGCGCACCCCGAGGTCCTCAAGGATCTGGGCCCCGGCCGCGTAGTCGCGGGCGTCGGCGGGCAGGCCGAGTTCGAGGTTGGCGTCCAGGGTGTCCCGGCCGCGCTCCTGGAGCTCGTACGCGCGCAGCTTGGACAGCAGCCCGATGCCGCGCCCCTCGTGGCCGCGGAGGTAGACGACGACCCCGCGGCCCTCGGCCTGGATGCGCTGCAGGGAGGCTTCGAGCTGGGGGCCGCAGTCGCAGCGCAGGGAGTGGAAGACGTCCCCGGTGAGGCATTCGGAGTGGATGCGCACGACGACGTCCTCGCCGTCGCCGATCTCGCCGTGGACCAGCGCCACGTGCTCGACGCCGTCGACGGTGGAGCGGTAGCCGTACGCCGTGAACTCACCGAAGGCGGTGGGAAGTTGCGTCTTGGCCTCGCGGCGGACCGTGGGCTCGGCGGTGCGGCGGTAGGCGATCAGGTCCTCGATGGAGATGATCGTCAGCCCGTGCTTGCGGGCGAACGGGATCAGCTCGGGCAGGCGCAGCATCCGCCCGTCCTCACCGGCGATCTCGACGATGGCGCCGGCCGGCCGCAGGCCCGCGAGCCGCGCGAGGTCGACGGCGGCCTCGGTGTGGCCGTTGCGGACGAGCACACCGCCGGGCTTGGCGCGCAGCGGGAAGATGTGGCCGGGGCGTACGAAGTCGGCCGCCCCCGCCTGCCCTCCCGCGAGCAGCCGCAGGGTGGTGGCGCGGTCGGTGGCGGAGATGCCGGTGGTCACGCCGGAGGCGGGGCCCGCGTCGACCGAGACCGTGAAGGCGGTACGCATCGACTCGGTGTTGTTCTCGACCATCTGCGGCAGCTGGAGGCGGTCGAGTTCGTCGCCTTCCATGGGCGCGCAGATCAGACCGCGGCACTCGCTCATCATGAAGGCGATGATCTCGGGGGTCGCCTTCTCGGCGGCGATGACGAGGTCGCCCTCGTTCTCGCGGTCCTCGTCGTCGACGACCACGACCGGGCGGCCCGCGGCGATGTCCGCGATGGCCTTCTCGACCGGGTCGAGGGAGAAGTCCGAGGCGTCCTCGTCATGACCCGTGCTGTACCAAACCGGCGTTGTCGTCATGCCGGGGCTCCTTCCAGGACGGGCTGCCCGGCCTTGCGGGAGCGCAGCCACCAGTCGCGCATGCCCCACAGGACGAGCGCGCCGTAGATGATGTAGACGAATCCGGAGAACGCGAAGCCGTTGGCGAAGTTGAGCGGCACGCCCACCAGGTCGACGAGCAGCCAGGCGAACCAGAACTCGACCATGCCGCGCGCCTGGGCGTACATCGCGACGACCGTGCCGACGAATATGTAGGCGTCGGGCCACGGGTCCCAGGACAGCGACGGGTACGCGGTGAACAGGCTCGCGACCGCTACGGTGCCGACGGCCGCGGCGCCGAGCAGGTACGCCCGTTCGCGCCAGGTGGCGAACCGGACGGCGATGGAGCCGTCCTGCGCGCCGCCCCTGCCGCGGTTCCACTGCCAGTAGCCCCACACCGCGACGGCCATGACCACCAGCTGCTTGCCCGCGCTGCCCGAAAGATGGGCGGTGGCGAAGGCGACGAGAAGGATCGCGCCGGACAGGAACTGGACGGGCCAGGTCCAGATGGAGCGGCGCCACCCGAGGGCGAGGCCGATCAGACCGATCACGTTGCCGATCATGTCGGCCCACTTGATGTGCTGGCCGAAGAGCGTGAACGCCTCGGAGTTGAGCCAGTTCACCGTGTCGCTCCCTCGGTGCCGGGCAGGGCCACAGGTCGCTGCCCCTGCGGACCGAGCAGCCGCTCGACGTACTTGGCGATCACGTCGACCTCGAGGTTGACCGGGTCGCCGGGCTGCTTGCGGCCCAGCGTGGTCAGGTCGAGGGTGGTCGGGATGAGGCTGACGGTGAAGAAGTCGGGGCCGGCGTCGACGACGGTCAGGCTGATGCCGTCGACGGTGATGGAGCCCTTCTCCACGACGTAGCGCGAGAGGTCCGCGGGCAGCGAGATCTTCACGATCTCCCAGTTCTCGGACGGCTTGCGCTCGATGACCTCGCCCGTGCCGTCCACATGGCCCTGCACGATGTGCCCGCCGAGCCGCTCGCCCACGGCCATGGGCCGTTCGAGGTTGACGCGGGAGCCGACGGTGAGGGCGCCGAGGCTGGAACGGTCCAGGGTCTCCGCCATGACGTCGGCGGTGAACTCGCCGTCCTCGTGGTCGACGACCGTCAGACAGACGCCGTTGACGGCGATGGAGTCCCCGTGACGTGCACCTTCGGTGACCACAGGGCCACGCAGTCGGAAACGTGAGGCATCGCCGAGATTCTCGACGGCGGTGACTTCACCCAGCTCTTCGACG
This sequence comes from Streptomyces sp. NPDC127119, assembly GCF_042677425.1. Lineage (NCBI taxonomy): Bacteria > Bacillati > Actinomycetota > Actinomycetes > Kitasatosporales > Streptomycetaceae > Streptomyces > Streptomyces sp. NPDC127119. Next base: position 85,546 of record NZ_JBHXTO010000010.1, read on the forward strand.
ATTCCGGTGAACACTTCCCGGGTCCTCCTGCCTCATAGGGCACGGACTCCGGGGCCTGTCGATGACGACAGATGTGAAACGAGCGGGAACACCGGGGGCGACGCCGCCTAGGACGACGTGCCCGTGGGACACGTCGAAACAGACGGCGGCGCGCACGAATGCCCGCCCGCCGCGCACTGCCTCCCATCCGGACTTTAACCGTCGGTCCAGGAATTTCACCTGGTCAACCGGCCGCTGGAAGCGACCGGGTCGCGGACTGTAACCGCCGGTTCGGACTTTCACCGACCCCGGAGTGCGCTGCTTCTGGTACAGACTCAGTGTGCCACGCCTGATCGACGCCCAAGCGGGTGAATTCTGTGGGGTGGCTCACAAGGTGTACCGATGGACTTCACGGGACACCCGTGAGGCACCAGGCTCTGATCAACTTCTCCGTGATCAGGGCGTCTCCCTGGTGGTCCATACCTATTGACGCTTTGGTCTAGTCCTCTCTAGGGTCAGCGTGCACCGGCGCCTCACCGGGTCGCGTACGCCGACCCGCCCCAGATCGACCCGGCGGCGGTGACGGAGGCCCTTGCCCCGCCGCCGGGTCTCCGTTCCCCATCACGGGCCCGGGTTCAGCGCTCCGGAGGCGCGAACAGCTCGTCCTGGGCGCCGTCCCGGGCCACCAGCAGGGCACCGCGCAGCACGGCCCCGCCACCCAGGGCCCCGGCCCGCACCTCGGTGGGCAGCGGAGTCATCCGCGCGAGCCGCTCCCGCACCCGCGCCGCGAGCGCCTCCCCACCGGCCCGCCCGATCTCCCCGGACAGGACGACACACCCCGGATCGAGCACGGCGATGACGGAAGCGGCCCCCAGAGCGACACGATCGGCCAACTCGTCAAGAAACCCCGAGGCACCACCCGTCAGGGGGCGCGACCCCGAGGCGGATGGGGATCGGCGCGGGTCGGCGCCCCCGAAGGGGCGCGGGGAACGGCGCGGCCCACCCCCACTCCCCGCAGGCGAATCCACTACCCCTTCGGTCTCGGGGACCGGCGCGGAGCCGGATGCCGAGGCCGGCACGGCACCGGGCGCCGGAGTCCGCGAGCGCACAACCGCCTCCCGCACCAACGCCGCCGCATCCGGCTCATGCTCCACGGCGGAGGCCACCACCCCGTACCCACGCGCCAGTTCGGCGATGGCCGCCGCCCCCACGAGTGAGTGGAACCCGCCCTCGCACCCCGTGGCGGACGGCATCCCGCCCGTACCCGGCACCGGCAGGAAGCCGATCTCCCCCGTCCCCCCGGACGCACCTCGCCGCAGCACCCCGTCCAGGACCACCGCGGCCCCGATCCCGTGCCCGAGCCAGAGCAGCACGAAGGTGTCGCGGTCCCGCGCGGCCCCGTCACGCTGCTCGGCCAGCGCCGCGAGGTTCGTCTCGTTCTCGACGACGACCCGGGCCTGGAACCGCTCCTGAAGGGCCGCGGCAAGGCGCCGGTGCCATTCGGGCAGCCCCGTGGAGTCGCGCAGTTCACCGGTCGCGGGGTCGATCAGCCCGGGAGCCCCCACGCCGACGGTGTGCAGCCGCTCGACGCCCGCCTCCTTCGCCGTGCGCTCGACCAGCGCGACCGCCTGCTCGACCGCGGGCCCGGTGTCCGTCTCGTCCGCGATCGGCACCGACGCCTCGGCCAGGACCGAGCCCAGCAGGTCCGCGACGACCACGGCCACGCCCTCGGTGCGCACATCGAGGGCCGCGAGGTGGGCCCGGTCGGCGACGATCCCGTACAGCCGGGCGTTCGGGCCGCGCCGCTGTTCGCCGGACTCCCCGACCACGCCGATCAGCCCGGCCTCCGCGAGGCGTTCCACCAGGTCGGCGACCGAGGGCCGGGACAGTCCGGTGAGTTTCTTCAACTGCCCTGCCGTCAGAGGACCTTCCTGCTGCAGCAGCCGCAGGGCGAGCCGGTCGTTGATGGCCCGGGCGGTACTCGGTGATGCGGGCATGCCGGGATCCTTCCAGATCGATACGGACGTCTGCGGCGGGCGCAAAAACAATCTATCTATCAGGCAGGGTGCCTGATAGTTTACGGCCGCAGAGTGGAGAGACCACGGACGACTGCTGGGGTCGACAGACAGGGGCCGGGAGAATGAGCGAAGTGGTCTACGACCGGCGCGAGGTGAAGCGCTCCCGGTACGCCGTGGCGGCGGTGTTCGCCGTGCACGGCGCCGTCACCGGCTCGTTCGCGACCCGCGTCCCGTGGATCCAGGACCACGCCTCGGTGAGCGCGGGCCAGCTCGGCCTGGCCCTCGCCTTCCCCGCCATCGGCGCCTCCCTGGCGATGCCGCTCGCGGGCAGTGTCAGCCACCGCTTCGGCGCCCGCACCGCCCTGCGCGGACTGATGGCGCTGTGGACGCTCGCCCTCGCCCTCCCCGCACTCGCCCCGAACCTGCTCACCCTGTGCCTGACCCTCTTCGTGTACGGGGCGACGGCCGGCATGGCCGACGTGGCGATGAACGCCCTGGGCGTCGAGGTCGAGAACCGGCTGGACAAGTCGATCATGTCCGGCCTGCACGGCATGTGGAGCGCGGGCGCCCTGATCGGCTCGGCCGGCGGAACGCTCGCCGCGCACCTGGGCACGGACGCCCGGCTGCACCACGCGCTCGCGGCGGTGGTCCTCACCGTCCTCGGCACGGTCGCCTGCCAGGGCGTACTGGACCTGCGCGCCACCGAGGACGAGGAGGCGCCCCCGCGTTTCGCGCTGCCCCCCAGGTCGGCGCTGCTCATCGGCGCGATCGGGTTCTGCGCGGTGTTCGCGGAGGGGGCGAGCCTGGACTGGTCGGCGGTCTATCTGCGGGACGTCATCGGCACCTCGGCGGGACTCGCGGCCGCGTGCACGACCGCCTTCACCCTGACCATGGCGGTCGCGCGGCTCGCCGGGGACGCGGTGGTGGACCGGTTCGGCCCGGTGCGCACCGTACGGGTCAGCGGGCTCCTCGCCACCGCCGGCGCCCTGCTCGTCGTACTGGCGCAGAACGCGGTCCTGGCCATGACCGGCTTCGCGCTGCTGGGCCTCGGCATAGCCGTGGTCGTACCGCTCTGCTTCGCCGCGGCGGGCCGCAGCGGCCCCAACCCGGCCCAGGCCATCGCGGGCGTCGCCACCATCACGTACACCTCGGGGCTGATCGCGCCGTCCGCCATCGGAACCGTTGCGGACGCGACGAGCCTGGTGACGTCCTTCGTGCTGGTGACCGTACTGGCCTTCGGGCTCGCCGCGTTCGCCGGTGTCCTGCGGACCAGTGGCCGTACGTCGAGTGCCCAGGTCCCGGGCGCGCGCGGCGAGGTGGCGGACGCGAAGGTTCCGGATTCGCGGCCCTGAACCGGCCGCTCCCCCGGCTCACCCCTACCATGGCGCTGATCTTCACGTAAGGAATCCCGGACAGGCGTCCGGGGTGCAGAGAAAGCGGATACCCACCATGGACCTCGGCGTGCGCTGGAAACTGCACGGTGACGGGCGCACGCCCGCACCCGGAGCGGTCGTCCGCCCCGACGAACGGCTCTCGTGGCCACGGACGGCCGGCCTCGGCGCCCAGCACGTGGTGGCGATGTTCGGGGCGTCCTTCGTCGCGCCGGTCCTCATGGGCCTTGACCCGAACCTCGCGATCATGATGTCGGGCGTCTCGACGGTGATCTTCCTGCTCGCGACCCGCGGCCGGGTGCCCAGCTACCTGGGCTGCTCGCTCTCCTTCGTGGGCGTCGCCGCGGTGATCCGCGCGCAGGGCGGATCCAGCGCGACCGTGACCGGTGCCGTGTTCGTCGTGGGCGTCGCGCTGTTCCTGGTCGGACTCGCGGTGCGGCGGTTCGGGGCGCGGATCATCCATGCCGCGATGCCGCCCATCGTGACGGGCGCGGTCGTCATGCTGATCGGCTTCAACCTGGCCCCGGTCACCGCCGCCACGTACTGGCCGCAGGACCAGTGGACGGCGCTGCTCGTGATGCTGTTCACCGGCCTTGCGGTGGTGTGCCTGCGCGGTTTCTGGTCCCGCATCGCGATCTTCCTCGGCCTGGTCTTCGGGTACGGCATCTCGTGGCTCTTCGACCTCGCCCTCGGCCGGATCCACTCGGCCGACGCGAGCGGCAAGGTCACCGACCACTGGCGGCTCGACCTCTCCGGGGTCGGCTCGGCGGACTGGATCGGGCTGCCGGCCTTCCACGGCCCGGCCTTCGACTGGTCGGCGATCCTGGTGGCCCTGCCCGTCGTCATCGCGCTCGTCGCGGAGAACGCGGGCCATGTGAAGGCCGTCGGTGAGATGACCGGCGACTCGCTGGACGACAAGCTGGGCACCGCGATCTCCGCGGACGGGGTCGGCTCGATGCTCTCCACCGCCGTCGGCGGGCCGCCCAACACCACGTACTCCGAGAACATCGGCGTCATGGCGGCGACCCGGGTCTACTCCACGGCCGCCTACTGGGCCGCCGCCGGCTTCGCGCTCCTCTTCGGCCTCTGCCCCAAGTTCGGCGCGGTCGTGGCGGCCGTCCCCGGCGGGGTGCTCGGCGGGATCACCGTCATCCTGTACGGCATGATCGGCCTGCTCGGCGCGCAGATCTGGCTCAACGCCGGGGTGGACCTGCGCAATCCGCTGAACCTGGTGCCGGCCGCGGCGGGCATCATCATCGGCGTCGGCGACGTCACGATGAAGTTCACCGACACCTTCTCGCTGAGCGGTATCGCGCTCGGCACGCTCGTCGTCATCACCGGCTACCACGCGCTGCGGGCGCTGGCCCCCGCGCACCTCAAGTCGCAGGAACCGCTGCTGGACGAGGGCACGTCCTCCTACAGCTCCGAAGGCGGCCCCGAGGCCGGCTCCGGCCCGGCGGACGGTCAGCGCGCCAAGTCGTAGGCGTAGTCCGGTGTGAACGTCCCCGGCGTACCCCGGCAGCCGTCGGACTCGCCCGGCAGCTTCACCCACAGATAGGCGTCGATCCTGGCCTCCCCGGTGCTCAGGGTCGGCGCCTGTCCCAGTGCGCGGCCCGCGGGATCGCACCACTCGCCGTCGGCCGGGGCGCCGTTGCCGTTGCGGCTGGTGTCGATGACGGCGCCCAGACTCGCGGGGCCGCCGAGCGCGTCGAGGGTCCGGCGGACGTACGCGACCTCGTCGCCCGTGCGGTTGAAGTTGGAGACATTGCTGAAGATCCCGTCCGAGGAGGCGGCGGACGCGGCACCGGCCCGGCGCAGCAGCCCGGCCTGCTTCTGCGGCGAGTTCCAGTCCGAGTGACCCGCGTCGAAGTAGACCCGCGCGTTCGGATTCGCGGCCTTCAGAACCCGGCCCGCGCGGGCCAACGCGTGGAAACGGGCCGTCCGTTGCCCCTCGGAGAGACAGTCCGACTGGGCGATCGCGTCGGGCTCCAGGATCACCACGACCTCACGGCTGCCGAGGCCCGCCGCGATCTTCTCGATCCACCCGTCGTACGCACCGAGGTCGGGCGCGCCGCCCTGCGAGGCCCCGCCGCAGTCGCGGTCCGGTATCGCGTACGGGACGACGACGGGCACGCCGCCCTTCGCGGCCCCGGCCGAAGTGACCGCCCTGACGCGGGCGGTGATGTTCGACGGCGTGTAGTCCGCGAACCAGACCGCGGCGGGACGGTCGGCTATCCGGGACTCGATGACCGGGCGGCGCGGGTCGTCGGGGTTGGCCCGGACCCAGTCCAGGACCTGCGAGTCGCCGTGGCGGTACAGCCGCACGGACGCGGGCTCGGTCCTCGGCTTCGTCGCCGCGGACTTCGACGGCGTCGGGCCGGGCCTCGCCTTCGAAGCGGACGCGGACGCCGAGGGCGACGGGGAGCCGGAAGCCGACGAGGACGAAGGGGTGGGCCTGTAGGGCAGGGGCTGCAGGAACGGTGTGCCGGTCACGTCGGGTCGCGCCTCGTCGCCGCCACGGCCGTCGTCCAGCGCGGACATCACCCCCGTCACGGTGCCGGCCGCGACGACGGCGGTGGCCAGCGCCACCATGGCACCGCGCCGGGCGGCGCGTCGGCGCTCCGCCCGGCGGGCGGCCAGACGCTCGGCACGTCGGACTGACACGTGGTGCTCCCCCTCCTCCGGGCCCCGCGTAATCCCCCGTTCTGGGGAAGCGACCGGCCCGGCGGCCCGCGGCACAGCCTAGGCCTGGGACCCTGCCCCCATGGTGCGGTTGGAGCGCTTCGCGCAAGACACGGTCCTCGTCCACGGCCTCGACACGGTGGTACGCCGTATGCGTGCGCTCGACGCGCTCTGGCCCGAGCGGGACGGTGTCGCGGTCTTCAACCGGGTGTACCTCGCCGTCACGGAGGAGGTCTCCAGACGGGTGGACGCGGGGCACTTCCGCGACGTACGGGCCGCGGTCACGCTGGATGTGCGGTTCGCGGAGCGGTACCTCGGGGCGGTCGAGGCGGTCGCCCGGGACCGCCGGCCGCCCGCGTGCTGGCGGCCGCTGTTCCAGTTGCGGGGGCATCCGGGGGTACGCCCGCTGCAGTTCGCCCTCGCCGGTATCAATGCGCACATCGGGCACGATCTTGCGCTCGCGGTGGTGGACGCGTGTCGTACGCTCGGCTGCGAACCGGGGGAACTGGAGGACGAGTTCGACCGGGTCGGCGATGTCCTCGTCACGCTGGAGGAGCGGATTCGCGAGGACCTGATGCCGGGGCCCGACCTCCTCCAGATCGCCGATCCGCTGACCCACCTGCTGGGGGCGTGGAGCCTCGACCGGGCCCGGGACGCGGCGTGGTCCGCTGCGCGGGCCGTCTGGGCCTTACGGGAACTCCCCGACATGGCGGAGGAGTTCACGGACCGCCTGGACGCGGGGGTGGGCCTGGTAGGCCGCTGCCTCCTCACTCCGCTCACAGCGCCGCCGTACGCACCGCTGCCCACCCGATGACCACCTGCGGCCCCGGTCCCCTGGAGAGCCCCGGCCCGGGGCAGCGACCTGTCTGCGGCCCGGTGGGGGCTTGTCGCGCAGTTCCCCGCGCCCCTTTGGGGCGCCTCCATTCGGGCGGAGCGGCGCGCTGTCTGCGGGACCCTGACGAGGTGCCTCCGCGCACGCGCCCTGAAGGGGCGCGGGGAACTGCGCGCTCAGCCCCCACCGGGCCGCAGACAGGTCGCCACCCCTGGGGCCGGGGCCCCAAAGGGGCGCGGGGAACTGCGCGGCCCGCCCCCACCGGACCCGCAGCCGAAACCGCACAGCTCAGCGCAGCGCCCCGCACCCCCGGAGGGGGATCCCTCAGTCCTCCGGGAGTTCCAGCGGAGCGATCTCGTCGAAGACGTCACCAGGACCGGGGTTCACAGGATCCGTCCCGCCACCGAAGTGCCGCATAACCCCCCACACCGCGTTGAGCGCCGTCTGCACAGCCCCCTCCGCCCACCCCGCGGTCCACGAGATGTCGTCACCCGCGAGGAAGATCCCCCGCTTGTCCTCGGGCAGCCGATCCTGCATGAAATGCGTGAACAGGCGCCGCTGATAACGGTAGTGACCGGGCAGGTTGGCCTTGAACGCCCCCATGAAGTACGGCTCGTTCTCCCAGGACACGGTCACCGGATTGCCGATGACGTGCTTCCTGATGTCGACCTTCGGGTAGATCTCGCCGAGCGACTTCAGCATCACCTCCATCCGCTCACTCGCGGACAGCGGCAACCACTTCAGACTGTCGTCGCACCAGGTGTAGGAGAGGCAGATGACGGCGGGCCGGTCCGGACCGTTGTCGAGGAGGTAGGTTCCCCGCGTCATACGGTCGGTGAGCGTCATCGACATGACGTCCCGCCCCGTCTCCTCGTCCTTGTCAAGCCAGAACGGCCGGTCCACCGGTACGAACAGCTTCGAGCTCTCCATGTAGTGCGTGCGCTCGATCGCCGTCCAGTGGTCGATCGGGAACAGCGCGTCGTCACAGGCGACCTTGGACAGCAGCATCCAGGACTGCGCGGTGAAGATCGCCGCCCGGTACGTACGGATGTCCCCGGAGGCGTCGGTCACGGTGATCCGGTTGCCCGCGGTGCGGTTCAGCCGGGTCACGGCCGGCCGCGGCTCCCCGTCGTGCAGCGAGGCGAGCGAGGTCCCGTACGCCCAGTGCACGATCTTCTCGGGCTCGCGTTCCCACAGGCGCAGCGGCAACTGCTGGCTGCCGCCGACGATCCCGCGGTGGTGGTCGTCGGCCTCGGTGTAGACGACGCGCAGGATCTCCAGGATGGAGTTCGGGAAGTCGGTGTCCCAGCCGCCCGTGCCGAAGCCGACCTGCCCGAAGATCTCGCGGTGCCGGAAGGACTTGAACGCCGTGGAGTCGCAGAGGAATCCGTAGAAGGTCTGGTTGTCGAGCTTCTCGACGAGCTTCGCCCAGATCTCCCGGATGCGGGGGACGTCCCGCTCGCGCATGGCCTGGTTCATGTCGGAGAAGTCGGCGCCCTCCTCCAGGCAGGCGTTCCAGGCGGTGGCCACGTCCCGGTAGACCTGCGGCAGGTCGGCGAGCGTCCGGGCGTAGTGCGACTCGCCCTTGAGGTCGACGACGGTCGAGGGCGTGGTCTCGGAGAGCGGGTTGGGGAACGGCTCGGTCCGCAGCCCCACCAGGTCGATGTAGTGCTGGAGCGCCGTGGAGGACGGCGGGAAGCGCATCGCCCCCATCTCGGCGGTGAGGGAGGGGTCGCAGCCCTCGAACCCGACCGTCCGCAGCCGCCCGCCGATCTTGTCCGCCTCGTACACGACGGGCTTGAGGCCCATCTTCATCAGCTCGTACGCCGCCACGATGCCGGAGAGGCCGCCGCCGATGACCGCCACCTCGGTGCCCAGTTCGGTCGCGGGTATCTGGCCGAGTCCCGCGGGGTGCGCGAGGAAGTCGTCGTACGCGTACGGGAAGTCCGGACCGAACATGGTGATCGGCGGCTGGGCGTCGGTGTGCGGGACGGCGGGGGGCACCGTGGACGTCATGGGGTACGGACTCCTTGCGCGAAAGCTCGGGGTGGGGCTGATGGTGATCGTGCGAGCCGTGGTGTTCAGGCCAGGGACCCGTAGAGGCCGGGCCGGCGGTCCTTCAGGTACGGGTTGGCCTCGCGCGAGGCGGCGAGGAACACCGGGTCCACGTCACCGAGGACGAGTTCCTCGGTGCGGCCCGCGCGGGTCCGGGCCCCGCCGTCGGGTCCGGCCAGGGTGGAGAGCCCGACGAACTCGAACTCCCCTTCCGTGCCGACCCGGTTGACGTACGCGACGTACAGCTGGTTCTCGAAGGCCCGCACGGGTACGACGGATTCGGCGACGAACTGGAACGGATGCATCTGGGCCGTGGGCACCACGAGCAGATCGGTGCCGGCGAGGGCGTGCGCGCGGACGTTCTCCGGGAACTCCACGTCGTAGCAGATCATGAGCCCGACACGGAGACCGTCCAGCTCGGCCTGCACGACCGGCTCGTCGCCGGGGGTGAACCACTCCTGCTCGAAGCAGCCGAAGAGATGGGTCTTGCGGTAGTTCGCGAGGCGCGTGCCGTCGGCGGAGATGAGCTGCGCGGAGTTGAAGACCAGGTCCGACGCGCGTTCCGGGTAGCCGTAGACGACGGCGAGGCCGTGCCGGCCGGCGATCTCGGCGATCTCGTCCGCGGAGTCCCCGTCGGCGGGCTCGGCGAGCCGGTGCACGTCGGCGCCGATCGCGTAGCCGGTGAGGAACAGCTCCGGGGCGATCAGCAGCCCGGCGCCCGCGGCGGCGGCACGGCCCGCGGCCTCGTCGAGGACCTTGAGGTTCCCGACGACGGATCCGGGGCGGCCGGAGCTCTGGAGCAGGGCGGTGCGCATGCGTGTTCCTCACCGGACGGAAGGGGTGTGGGGGGCCGCGACGGCAGCCAGATAGACGGTACGGGCGGGGGGTTCGGGCGGACAAGGAGCAGCCGTTGCGCGTCGGCGCACGAATCGTTGCGTCCACCGGCACTCACGCGACGATTCGTTGCGCGCGCCGGGCCCGAAAGCTGTCATCGGACGTTTCGGGCGTCATCACCGCCTCCGACCTGCCGGGTACGAAGGGCGGACGGGCCGGCGTCACGGTCGTGCCGCGGCTTCCGGCGTTCTGGCCGCGCGCCTCCCGGCGGCGACGATCAGCGCCGTGAGGAGGTAGGGCACCGCGGCCAGTACGAAGGCGATGGCGTGCGAGGCCGCCGACCCGACCACCGCGTAGGCGCCGAACACGGCGACGGTGGTCAGGTCGGTGCCGACCCCGGCGACGGAGGTCAGGGTGGCCCGGCCGGTTCCCTCGATGCTGTCCTGGAGCCGGACGTCGGCCATGACGCTCGCCAGCTGGAACCCGCAGAACGCGAGCGCGACCAGGCCGATCCCGGCCGGCGTCCGAGCCCCCGCACCAGCGGCGAGCGCCAGCGCGGAGCCCGCCAGGATCCCGGCGAACCCGCCCCTGCCCAGCCGCTGTGCCGGTCCGGCCAGCAGCCCGCCGACCGTCGCTCCCGCCCAGATCAGCAACAGCCAGTGCGACACGTCGTTCTCGGCGACCCCCGTGTCCCGGACGAGCAGGGGCGTGTACTCGTCGAGCGCGCCCCACACCGCAGTGACGGCAGGTACGAGCAGCAGGGCGGCGTGTACGGACCGGTCCCCGCGGGCCTCGGCGAACCCGGCCCGCAGCGGCCCGACCCGCCCCTCGCCGGACGTGACCCCGAGGTCCACCGCCCGGTGCTCGGGGAACCGTGTCGCGACGGCGGCCGTCAGCAGACAGGCCAGCACACTGGCGGCCCCGACCAGCGGATAGCCGCCGTACGCGAAGACCGGTCCGGCCAGGCCCATCGCCGCCATCACACCCACGAGCCCCGCCGCACGGGCCCGGCCCATCACACGTCCGTAACCGTCGGCGGCACCGAGCCGGTCGAGCTCCTCGTACACCAGCGCCTCCAGCGCGCCGGAGCCGAGCGCCCCCTTGATACCCCAGAGCACGAACCCGAGGGCGAACGCCCAGTACGAGGGCACGAGCACCCAGAGCGTGAATCCGGCGGCGGTGAGCAGCGGCCCGACCCACAGGAGCAGCCTCCGTGAGACGGCGTCGGCCCAGGCGCCGGACGGTATCTCCAGCACGACTCCGGTGACGGACCAGAGGGCGAAGAGCGAGGAGATCTGCCACACGATGAGCCCGCTGTCGGCGAACAGCAGCGCGTACACCGGATAGAGCAGCACGAAGTCGTCGAGAAACGCGTAGCCGTACAGCACGACGGCCAGCCGCCGCGCGGAGGAGAGTGTCATGGGGCCTTCCCGAAAGAACCACGAAGAGTCCGGACGCCGAAACACGGCATCCGAGGCGGCCCTCGGGAGGCACAACGTCTAACTCAATGTCGCCAGATCACACACAAATGCTAGCCCGCCCGTTCCTAGGGGCGCGGGGAACGGCGCAATCTTTTGGCTTTGCCCCTTCAGGGGCGCGGGCAACGGCGCGATCCTCCGCCGTCAGGGGCGCGGGGAACGGCGCAGTCTTTTGCTTTTGAGGGGCGCGGGGAACGGCGCGACCAGCCCCCACCGGACCCGCAGCCGAACAACGCCCCCCGTGGAAACGTCACGTCGGGGCCCCGGAAGAAAACCTCCGCAACAACGGCGAGAGCACCAGCACGGACTTCGTCCGCTCAACGAACGCCTCCCCCGCGATCCGCTCAAGCACCCGCTCGAAGTGCCGCATGTCGGAGGCGAACACCTGCACCACCGCATCCGCCTCCCCCGTCACGGTGGAAGCGGCCACCACTTCCTGATACCGCTCCAGCCCCCGCTGGATCGTCTCCGGCGAAGTGTTCCGGCGGCAGTAGATCTCGACGAACCCCTCGGTCTCCCACCCGAGCGCCGCGGGGTCGACCCGCACGGTGAACCCGGTGATCGCCCCGGTGGCCCGCAACCGGTCCACCCGCCGCTTCACGGCGGGCGCGGACAGTCCGATCTCCTGCCCGATGTCGGCGTAGGAGCGCCGGGCGTCCTCGGCAAGGGCGTGCACGATACGTTCGTCGAGATCGTTCAGCACTGCGGGTGGATCACTTCTCTGGAGTGGCGAGACGGGAGCGGCGATAGCCGTAACTGAAGTAGAACACGAGCCCGACAGCCATCCAGACCCCGAAGACCACCCAGGTCACGGTGTCGAGGCTGCCCATCATCCACACGCAGAAGCCGAAGCCCAGCGCGGGCATGAGCGGCGACAGCGGCACCCGGAACGTGCGGGGCATCCCGGGCTGCGTACGCCGCAGGACCACGACGGCCACGTTCACCAGCGCGAAGGCGAAGAGCGTGCCGATGCTGGTCGCGTCGGCGAGCTGTCCGAGCGGGATCGCGGCGGCGAGGACACCGCAGAACGAGGACACGATGACGGTGTTGACGCGCGGGGTCCCGCTCTTCTCGTGGACGCGGGAGAAGACCTTGGGCACGAGTCCGTCGCGCGACATGGCGAAGAGGATGCGGGTCTGCCCGTAGAGCACGGTCAGGACGACACTCGCGATGGCGATGACCGCGCCGGCCGCGAGCAGCGTGCCCCAGACGGCGTCGCCGGTGACGTCCTTCATGATCCCGGCGAGCGCGGCCTCCGAGTCGGTGAACTCCCGCCAGGGCATGGCACCGACGGCGACGGCCGCGACGAGCACGTACAGGGCGGTCACGATGATCAGGGAGAGCATGATCGCGCGTGGCAGGTCGCGCTGGGCGTTCCTGGCCTCCTCACCCGCGGTGGAGGCGGCGTCGAAGCCGATGTAGGAGAAGAAGAGGGTCGCGCCGGCGGCGCTGACGCCGGCCATGCCGAGCGGCATGAAGTTCTCGTAGTTGCCGGAGCGGAAGCCCTGCACCCCGATGACGCAGAACAGCAGCAGCGCGGCGATCTTCACGACGACCATGACGGTGTTGGCGCGCGCGGACTCGCGGGCGCCGCCGAGCAGGAACGCCATGGCGAGCAGCACGACGAGCAGCGCGGGCAGGTTGAAGATCCCGCCGTCGCCGGGCGGCGCGGAGAGCGCGTCCGGGATGGTGACGCCGATCGTGCCGGCGAGCAGCTCGTTCAGGTACTCGCCCCAGCCGACGGCCACGGCCGCGACGGAGACGCCGTACTCCAGGACGAGACACCAGCCGCAGATCCAGGCGATCAGCTCGCCCATGGTGGCGTACGTGTACGAGTACGAGGATCCGGCGACCGGGATCGTGCCCGCGAGTTCGGCGTACGAGAGGGCGGAGAAGAGCGCGGTGAGTCCGGCGATCACGAAGGAGACGGTGACGGCCGGGCCCGCCTTCGGAACGGCCTCGCCGAGCACCACGAAGATGCCGGTGCCGAGGGTGGCGCCGATGCTGATCATCGTCAGCTGCCACAGTCCGAGGGAGCGGCGCAGGCTGCCGCCCTCGCCCTGGCCGCCCTCGGCGACCAGGGTCTCCACGGGCTTGCGGCGCATCAGGCCTCGTCCGCCGGGCTCGGCGGACGGGGGACGACTGCGGGACTGCGGTGGTGCGCCGTGGTCGTGCACGCGGGTGGCTCCTTCATCGCTGCCGGTCGAGGCGGCGAGACCCCACGACAGCCCCGCGGAGGGGACCACCGTGCACGGGGTCCCCGCCACACTTCGCTCAGCGCACGACTCTATGAGCCCGGGCTTCCCACCCGTAATGCAGCAACCATGCGCGTGTCCGCAAGATCGTTGCGCACATCCCCACCAGACAACCGTTCATTGCGCACCGCTGCTTTTCGGGGGCGCGGGGAACGACGCAACCCGTCGCTCCTGGGGGCGCGGGGAACGGCGCAATCTTTTGCCTTTCAGGCGCGCGGGCAACGACGCAGCCCGTTGCTTCCATGGGCACGGGCGACAGCGCAGCCTGTTGCTTCAGGGGCGCGGGGAACGGCGCAATCTTTTAGGGGCGCGGGGAACTGCGCGACCAGCCACGGTCAACCCGCACGCACAAACGCACGCACCCACCCCCCTGGCGGAGCCGTCAGCTCCAACTGGCATGCAACGGCTGCCCCTCCGCATACCCCGCAGCACTCTGCACGCCCACAACCGCCCGCTCCGCGAACTCCGCAAGAGAGTTCGCACCGGCATACGTACAAGAAGACCGCACACCCGCAATGATCGAGTCGACCAGGTCCTCGACCCCCGGCCGGGACGGGTCGAGGAACATCCGCGACGTAGAGATGCCCTCCTCGAACAGCGCCTTGCGCGCCCGGTCGTACGCCGACTCCTCCGACGTACGGTTGCGCACCGCACGCGCGGACGCCATGCCGAACGACTCCTTGTACAGCCGCCCGTTCGCGTCCTGCTGAAGGTCGCCCGGCGACTCGTACGTACCGGCGAACCACGAGCCGACCATCACGTTCGACGCGCCCGCGGCCAGGGCCATGGCGACATCGCGCGGGTGCCGCACTCCGCCGTCGGCCCACACGTGCTTGCCGTGCTTCTTCGCCTCGGCCGCGCATTCCAGGACGGCCGAGAACTGCGGGCGGCCCACGCCGGTCATCATGCGCGTGGTGCACATGGCGCCCGGTCCGACACCGACCTTGATGATGTCCGCGCCGGCCTCGATCAGATCGCGTACGCCCTCGGCGGCGACGATGTTGCCCGCGACGATCGGCACCTGGGGGTCGAGTCCGCGGACGGCCCGCACCGCGGAGAGCATCGACTCCTGGTGGCCGTGCGCGGTGTCCACGACGAGCGTGTCGACGCCCGCGGCGAGCAGCTGCTTGGCCTTGCCCGCGACATCGCCGTTGATGCCGACGGCGGCGGCGATGCGCAGCTTGCCGTCCGCGTCGGTGGCGGGCGTGTAGAGCGTGGCGCGCAGGGCGCCCTTGCGGGTGAGGATGCCGGCGAGGCGGCCGTCCTTGTCCACGGCGGGGGCGTACCGGCGGTTGGCGTGGTCGAGCCTGTCGAACGCCTCGCCCGGCTCGATGTCCGCGTCGAGCAGCAGCAGGTCGCGTGACATGACCTCGGACAGCTGGGTGAAGCGGTCGACGCCGTTCAGGTCGGCGTCGGTGACCACACCGACGGGCCGGCCCTCGCCGTCGACCACGACACCGGCGTTGTGCGCGCGCTTGGGGAGCAGGGACAGCGCGTCGGCGACGGTCTGGTGCGGGGCGAGGATGATCGGGGTGTCCAGCACGAGGTGGCGGCTCTTGACCCAGGAGACGACCTCGGTGACGACCTCGATCGGGATGTCCTGCGGGATGACGACGAGGCCGCCGCGGCGGGCCATGGTCTCGGCCATCCGGCGGCCCGCGATCGCGGTCATGTTGGCGACCACCAGGGGAATCGTGGTGCCGGTGCCGTCCGGCGAAGCCAGGTCGACGCCCTGCCGCGAGCCGACCGCGGAACGGCTCGGCACCATGAAGACGTCGTCGTACGTCAGGTCGTACGCGGGCTGGATGTCGTTGAGGAAACGCACGTGCTGCACATCCCAGTCGATCAGAGGCGGCCCCCGGACAGGACAGCCCGGGGGAGAGCACGTACTTCATTGTCCCATGCGGGGCCGCGTACACGCCCTGGGTCGATCGTCCGAGCTGGTCAGGGGGCTGTTTGTGGGATCGTCCTAGGTGCCGAGGGCCAGCGCGACGGTGAGTGCCGGGGTGCGGTCGGCGGCCTGGGCGAAGACGTCCTCGGCGATCGTCCACTCGTCGGGGCGGGTGCGCGCGTACGTCCGCCAGCCGGTGACGACGACCAGCAGTCCCCGTTCGCCGCCGGCCGCGGGCCACACGGACGGGTCGCCGAGGCTGTCGGCGAGCGCGTCCCAGTTCCGGCCGAACCACTCGGGCAGCTCCAGGGCGCGTGCGCAGCGCTCCATGAGGTCCGCCTTGTCCGCGACCCCGTCGAGGTCCAGGGTGACCACGTGGCGGCCCGGCAGGTCGCGTCCCGGCTCGTCGTGCGTCATCTCAGCACCGCCCTGAACGAGTTGTAGTGATCATCGGTGTAGTAGACCTCGCCGTCCCGCCCGGTGACAATGCGCCGGGCCCCGCGATCCCGCTCGCCCGGCGTCCGTACCGTGAACTCGTGGTAGTGGCCGCGCTCGTGGCGCGGCAGCTCACGCTCGAAGTTCCCGAAGACGGAACCGTCCTTGGCGTACGGGTAGGGGCCGCCCGCGTCGACGAGGGCGAGCGTGCGGCGGGCCTCGGCGGGCAGCTCCGCCTCCCGGACCGTGTCCATGCCGTCGGCCCACGCGGGGGCCGAGGCCGTCGCGGTGTCCGTCCCCCCGGCCGTCCTGCCGGCCGCGTTCCCGGCCGGATCCGTGGACGAGCAGCCGGCGAGCAGCAGGGCCGTCAGGCACACCAGGAGCCCGGAGAACAGGCGGGGGACGGACCGGAGCAGCATGTCGTCGATGCTGCCACGGCCGTCCCCTCACGGCGCGCTGTCGAACGGCCGGCGGATCACACCGGGTGACTGGTGGCTCAGAGCCCGTCGGGGTCCGCCCGGTCCAGGGCCGGACGCGGTGCCGGACCCGTCGTCATCAGCGCGTCCGCGGCCGCCGTGTCCGTCACCAGGCTGGTGACGAGCCCGGACCGCAGCACCGCGTCGATGGCGCCCGACTTGCGCTGTCCCCCGGCGATCGCGACGACCTCGGGGATCCGGCGCAGCCGGTCGGCCTCGACGGTGATGCACCGCTCCCCCAGGTCGCGCCCGACCCGGCGGCCCTCGACGTCGAAGAGGTGCGCGGACATCTCGGCCTCGACCCCGAGGGACGCGTAGTGCGCGCGCTCCTCCTCGGTGAGCATGTCGTGCACCGTCGAGATCCCGGCCTCCCAGGACCCGATGGACACACAGGCCACGGTGACCTTGTCGAAGTACTCGAAGGCCCGGGCGATCCCCGTCTGGCTGCGCAGCGCTGCCGCGGTGGCCACGTCCGGCAGGAGCATCGGCGCGTAGATGGGGTGGGCGTCGCCGCCGGAGACCTGGGCGGCCCGGCGGACGGCCTCGACCGAGCCGCGCTCGGCCGTCCCGGCGTCGTAGACACCCGTCAGCTGCACCACCGTGCACGGCGGCAGCCGGTCGAGCGCCGCGGCCATGTGGATGGTGGAACGGCCCCAGGCGAGGCCGAGCACATCGCCCTCGGCGACGAGCTCGCCGAGCAGGTCGGCGGCCACCTCGCCGAGGTTCTCCGGGTCGGGCGACTCCTCGGCCTCGGCCGGGGACTCCACGACCACGGCATGCCGCAGGCCGTAACGGGCGCGCAGCGCATCGGAGCGCTCCGCGTCCAGCTCCGCGGGGACACGGATCTCGATCCTCACGAGATCCCGTTCGAGGGCGGTCTCCAGGACCCGGGCCACCTTGAAGCGGCTGACGCCGAACTCCTCGGCGATCTGGATCTTGGACTTGCCCTCTAGGTAGAAGCGGCGGGCCATGGCCGCCGCCTGCACCAGCTCAGCGGGTCCCATCCGCATGGCTGACCGGCCCGCCGACATACCCGACACGGCGATCTCCTCACTGCTGTTCACACTCTGGATTCGCCGTTCATCCTTGCAGATCCGGCGTACTTGATCAGCCCTGAGGGGCGGCGTTCACGTTCCCTTGGCTCAGTGGCCGCATGCCCATGCTGCCTGGGCCGTCGCCTCCTCGGCCTGCGTGCGCAATGCACGTACCGCCTGGGCGGGGTCGGCGGCGCCGTAGACGGCCGAGCCGGCCACGAAGACGTCGGCTCCCGCCTCGGCGCAGCGCTCGATGGTGGAGGCGGAGACCCCGCCGTCGACCTGGAGCCACAGTTCGAGACCGTGCTTGTTGATCAACTCGCGGGTACGGCGGATCTTCGGAAGCATGATGTCGAGAAACGCCTGGCCGCCGAAGCCCGGCTCGACGGTCATGATCAGCAGCATGTCCAGCTCGGGCAGCAGATCCTCGTACGGCTCGATGGGCGTCGCGGGCCTCAGCGCCATGGAGGCGCGGGCGCCCTTGGCCCGGATCTCGCGGGCCAGCCGCACGGGTGCGGCGGCGGCCTCGACGTGGAAGGTGACGGAGCCGGCACCCGCTTCTACGTACTGGGGCGCCCACCGATCGGCGTCCTCGATCATCAGATGGCAGTCCAGCGGGGTGTCCGTCGCACGTGCCAGGGACTCTACGACCGGCACGCCGAGCGTGAGGTTGGGGACGAAATGGTTGTCCATCACGTCGACATGCAGCCAGTCGGCCCCTTCCACCGCCTTTGCCTCCTCGGCAAGGCGGGCGAAGTCGGCGGAGAGGATGCTGGGGTTGATCTGCGCGGCCATGCCACAAGCCTGCCATGCCCGGAGCAGGTTGCCTCCCCGGTCCCGGCCCGGACCGGTCGGTATGTACCGACTCGTTCGGTCCGGGGGGCTGCACCGGCCGGACGGCCCATGCCATCCTTGTCGGCCCACCGGCTCCATGAGCGGCTACGGGGATGGCCATGACGGACGCGCAGGGAACGCGGGAACCTCAGGGATCTCGGACCTCACAGGTCTCACGGGACTCGCAGAACTCTCAGGGATCTCGGGGAAAGCAGCGGCGGGGTGTCGGCTGGCTGGTGTGCGGCCGGCGGTCCAAGTGGCTCGTGGTGGGCCTGTGGCTGGTGCTGCTCGTGGTCATGGCGCCCTTCGCGCAGAAACTCACCGACGCCCAGGACAACGACGCGGCCTCCTGGCTGCCCGGTTCCGCCGAGTCCACCCAAGTCCTGCAGACCTCCGAGGACTTCAGGCCGGAACAGCTCCCGGCGATCGTGGTGTACGCCCGCGCCGACGGCCTCACCGCACAGGACCGGGTACGGATCGCCCGGGACGTACGGGAACTGAGGGAACTGCGCGCGCACGGCATCCGCGGCGCGGAGACCCGTGGCCCCGTGTTCGACCGGAGGCCGGCCCCGCGGGCGGCCCAGGTCTCCGTGCCGATCACGATGGACGAGAAGGGCTGGGAGCGCATCGCGCCCGCGGTCGACGCCATCCGTGCGGACGTCGGCGAGAGCGGGGACGGCCTCGCCGTGCACATCACGGGCCCGGGCGGCACGTCCGCCGACTTCTCCGAGGCCTTCGAGGGCATCGACTCCACCCTGCTGTTCTCGGCGATGACCGTCGTCATCGTGATGCTGCTGCTGACCTACCGCAGCCCGACCTTGCTGATCGTGCCCCTGATCGGTGTGGTCGCCGCCCTGTTCACCGCGCAGGCGCTGGTCTACCTGCTCGCGGAACACGCGGGGCTGACCGTCAACGGGCAGAGCGCGGGCATCCTCACGGTGCTCGTCTTCGGCGCGGGGACGGACTACGCCCTGCTCCTGGTGGCCCGTTACCGGGAGGAGCTGCGCCGCCACGAGGACCGCCACGAGGCCATGGCGCTGGCCCTGCACCGGGCGGGCCCGGCCGTCGTCGCGTCCGGCGCCACCGTCGTCCTGAGCATGCTGGTGCTGCTCGCCGCCGAGATGAACTCGACGCGCGGCCTCGGCCCCGTCGCCGCCATCGGCGTCGCCGTGGCACTGTTCGCGATGCTGACGCTCTTCCCGGCCCTGCTGGTCATCTGCGGTCGCTGGATCTTCTGGCCGGTGGTCCCGCACTTCGGCTCCGAGGACCCGACCGAGCGCGGTGTCTGGGCGCGGATGGGCAACCGTTTCTCGCACCGCCCGCGGCTCGTCTGGGCCGTCACGGCGGCCACGCTCGCGCTGCTGTCGCTGGGCCTGATCCAGTTGCGCGCGGAGGGCATCAGCAACGCCGACGCCTTCACCGACAAACCCGACTCGATCGTCGGCCAGGAGGTGTCCGCGCGGTACTTCCCGGCGGGCAGCGGCGATCCGCTCGTCGTCATCAGCGACCGCGAACAGGCCGAGGAGGTCGGGCGGGCGGTCGCGGGCACCCGCGGGGTCGTACCGGACTCCCTGGGCCTGCCGCCCGGCACGAAACCGGAGTTCGAGGGCAGGGTCCTCTTCGAGGCGACCATGACCGCCCCGGCGGACAGCGAGGCCGCGAAACGGACGGTGGAGCGGGTACGGGACGCCGTGCACGCGGTCCCGGACGCGAACGCCCGGGTGGGCGGCGGTACGGCGGCTCTGCTGGACATGGACAGGGCGACGACCCACGACAACATCCTGATCATCCCGCTGGTGCTGCTCGTGGTGCTGCTCATCCTGTGCGCCCTGCTCCGCGCCCTGATCGCCCCGCTGCTCCTGATCGGCACGGTGGTGCTGTCCTTCGCCGCCGCGCTGGGGATCAGCGCGCTCGCCTTCCGGCACGTCTTCGACTACGCGGGCGAGACGACGGACTTCCCGCTGTTCGTCTTCGTCTTCCTGGTGGCGCTGGGCATCGACTACAACATCTTCCTGACCACCCGCATCCGTGAGGAGGCGGCCCGCCAGGGCACGCGTCCCGGCGTGGTCACGGGCCTCGCCGCGACCGGCGCGGTGATCACGTCGGCGGGCCTGGTCCTGGCGGGCACGTTCGCCGCCCTGGGGACGCTGCCGATGGTCGCCTTCGCCGAGATCGGGTTCACGGTCGCCCTCGGCGTCCTGCTCGACACGTTCATCGTGCGCTCGGTCCTCGTGACGTCCCTGTTCCTGGACGTGGGCCCGAAGATCTGGTGGCCGAACCGACTGGCCCACGAGACCGGAAGCGCTCCCGTGGCCGGCCCGCCGGCACCTCCCGCACCCGCCGCGCAATCCCCGGCCGCACCGGCCCCACGAGCGGGCGGCCCGCCGGAGTAGCCCGGACCGGCCCGCAGCGGGGGCGGAAGGGATACGGCCAGGTCAGCCGGTCCGGCGGATCAGCGCCAGATACATGGCGTCCGTCCCGTGCACATGCGGCCACAGCTGGACGTCCGGACCCTCGCCCAGGGCCGGGACGTCCACGAAGAGCGGGCGGGCGTCGATCAGCTCGGCGTCCTTCTCCTTGAGTACGTCGTTGACCACGGCCCGGGTCTCGGCGAGGTGCGGCGAGCAGGTGGCGTACCCGACGACACCGCCGATCCGCACCGAGTCGAGCGCGGTGCGCAGCAGTCCGCGCTGCAACGGCGCGAACCCGTCCAGGTCCGTGGGCCGCCGCCGCCAACGCGCCTCGGGCCGCCGCCGCAGGGCACCGAGCCCGGTGCAGGGCACGTCCATCAGTACACGGTCGAAGGTCCCCGAGCGCCACGGCGGCCGGGTCCCGTCGGCGGCGATGACCTGGTACGGGCCGGGGTTCCCGGCGAGTGCCTTCGCGACCAGTTTGGCGCGGTGCGGCTGCTTCTCGGAGGCGAGCAGCACGGCCCCGCGCTCGGCGGCGAGCCCGGCGAGCATGGCCGCCTTGCCGCCCGGTCCCGCGCAACCGTCGAGCCATGCCCTGTCGGGTCCGTCGAGGGGCGCGTTCGCGAGAGCGATCGCCACGAGCTGGCTGCCCTCGTCCTGGACGCCGGCCCGTCCTTCGCGTACGGCGTCGATGGCGCCCGGCTCCCCGCCCTCGGACAGCCGCACCGCGTACGGCGACCAGCGGCCCGGCAGCGCGGTCTCCTCACCGACCTCACCGAGGATCTCCGCGGCGGTGGAACGGCCCGGCCTGGCGACGAGGGTCACCTCGGGCCGTTCGTTGTCGGCCTCCAGCAGGTCCTCGATGCCGGCGCGTCCGCCGCCCAGCGAGTCCCACAGCGCCGAGACGATCCACCGGGGGTGCGAGTGCACGACGGCGAGATGGTCCTCGGCGTCCTCGTCGTAGGGCGGCGCGACCTGCTCGATCCAGGCGTCCAGCTCCTGCCGGGAGATCTTGCGGAGCACGGCGTTGACGAACTTCGCCCGCCCGTCGCCGAGCACGATCCGCGCGAGGTCGACGGTCGCGGACACGGCGGCGTGCGTCGGGATCCGCGTCCCGAGCAATTGATGCGCACCCAGGCTCAGCACGTCCAGGACCGGCGGGTCGACCTCGCGCAGCGGCCGGTCGACGCATGCGGCGATGACGGCGTCGTACGTCCCCTGCCTGCGCAGTGTCCCGTACACCAGTTCCGTCGCGAGTGCCGCGTCGCGCCCGTCGAAGTCGCCCTCTTCCCGCGCCTTCCGCAGGAGGGGCGGCAGCACGAGATTCGCATACGCGTCCCTCTCGTCCACCGCCCGCAAAGCATCGAAGGCAAGCATCCGCACCGGGTCCTTCTTGGGACGACGGTAGGGCTTGCCCTGCTGACGGGGCCGACGAGTCTGCTCACTCACGAAAAAGGTGCTCCGGCTCAAGGGAAGAGATACATCCCCAGGTTACGCGCCCCGAAAGGGCCGCGGGGAACTGCGCACGTCCACCCTTAGGGGCGCGGGGAACTGCGCGACTCCCACAGCGGCAGACCCGCACACCTCCAGACCCGGCTCCCCTCCACTCCCTCAAGGGGCGCGGGGAACTGCGCAACCCCCACAACAACAGACCCGCACACCTCCAGGCCTGGCCCCCCCTCCACCCCCTCAAGGGGCGCGGGGAACTGCGCAACCGCCCCCACCGACCCCGCAGCCGAAAACAGTCCCGCCCGCGGAGCGACAGACTCAGCCCCCCACCACCTCGCCGGAGGCGATCCGAACCCCCCGGGCCCAGTCAGCCGCCCGCATCGGCTTCTTCCCCTGCGCCTGCACCCACAACAACTCGACCGCGTACGACCCGGTACCGACGTACACATTGTTCTTCCCGACCGCCAACGCCCCCGGCGCAAGATCCGTCCGCTCGGGAACCGGCACGACCTGGATCAGCTTCAGCCGCTCCCCGCGGAACACGGTCCACGACCCGGGCGACGGCGTGCACCCCCGTACGACCCGGTCGACCCGGAGCGCCGGCGCGGCCCAGTCGACATGCGCGTCCTCGACGCTGATCTTCGGAGCCAGGGTGATCCCGTCGGCCGGCTGCGGCACGGCCTTCAGCGTGCCGTCCTCGATCCCGTCCATCGTCGCCGCGAGCAGCCCGGACCCGGCGAAGGCGAGCCGCGTCAGCAGATCCCCGCTGGTGTCGGTGGCCCGCACCTCCTCGGTGACGGTCCCGTACACCGGCCCGGAGTCGAGCCCCTCCTCGATGAGGAAGGTGGACGCCCCGGTGATCTCGTCCCCGGCCATGACGGCGTGCTGCACGGGCGCCGCCCCGCGCCAGGCGGGCAGCAGCGAGAAGTGCAGGTTGACCCACCCGTGGGCGGGGATGTCGAGCGCGACCCGCGGCAGCAGCGCGCCGTACGCCACGACGGGGCAGCAGTCCGGGGCGATCTCCCTCAGCCGCGCGAGGAAGTCCTCGTCCCGCGGCCGGACGGGCTTGAGCACCTCGATCCCGGCCTCCTCGGCGCGCTGGGCGACGGGGCTCGCGACGAGCCTGCGCCCCCGTCCGGCGGGCGCGTCGGGCCGCGTGACGACGGCGGCCACCTCGTGCCGCCCGGAGGCGATCAGGGCGTCCAGAGCGGGAACGGCGACCTCGGGGGTACCGGCGAAGACGAGCTTCATGGGTGGCAGTCGGCCTCTCGGTCGAATTCACAACGGGCAGCGCACCAGTCTATGGGGCGCGGCCCGGCTCCCAGGGGCGCGGGGAACTGCGCGACCGGCTCCCACCGCACCCGCAGCCGGAACTCTCACCCGAAGTACCCCCGAACCGGCCGCCGGGGGCGTACGCATATGCCTCCACGCCCCTGGTGCGTGACCACTCACCCCGAAACGCGTTGGTCAAGAAAGAGTTGACCAAAACGGGCCGCACTCGCGGCCCGGTCCTTTTCAACGCCGGTTCGAGAGGCTTGTTCATGGCCGACCACGCAACCCACGACGCCCAGGCTCGGGCCAGCCTGCACTTGCTGGTGCGGGACATCGAGCGGGTCCGCCGGCAGGTGGACGCACTGCGCACGCTGACAGCCCAGCTGGGCAACGTCTACCGCCCGCGCCGCTCCGGCCCCTCCACGGGCTTCGTCGTCTACGGACGCGCTCCCGCTCCGACCGTCCGCCTCGCCCAGGAGCTGCGGGACAGCGTCGAGACCCTGGTCACGGCCGCCGTGGACTTCGACCGCTCACTGGGTTTCTCGTGGGACGCGGTGGGCTCGGCTCTCGGCGTCACCAAACAGGCGGTGCACCGCCGTTACGGCGCCCGCCGGGCGACCGCCCAGGCCGCCGCGGAGGCCGAGCGCGCGACCGAGCCGTCGGGTACCCGCGCGGTCGGCGTCAACACCGGTATCCCCACGGTCCCGGCCGCCCGTTCCATGCCGATGCCGATGCCCATGCCGCTGCCGACCCAGCCGACGGCGGGCAGCCCCACCCTCCGCGAGGAGGCCAGGCCGAACGCGTTCCCCGGCCCGCGCAACGGCTGACGCCCTCACCGGAGCGCCCTCGAAGCGGTCCCCCTGTCTGCCCCCGAGAACTTCGGGGGCAGACGCGTATCTCCCCCGTCTCCCCGTCTCTCTTGGTCCGCGCAGGTCACCCGATGTCGGGCGGATCGATCCGGATCCGCACCGCTTCACTCCCGCCACCACCCCGGCCACCCCCACTGCCTCCGTTCCCCCCGCTCCCCCCACTGCCTCCACGGGCGCTCCCCCCGCGAGCCATCCGCGCGGCCTGCGCATGCTTCAGCGCGGACGCCAGCGCCGCCCCCTTCCCCGGCGGCACCCGGATCAGCGCCCGCTCCCACTGCTCGCCGGGCGGCGGCGCCCCCGCCCGCCGCGGTCGCCCCGGGTCCGCCGGGACCACCGGCACCGGTCCCAGCAGCTCGGCCTCGCCGGGCAGTTCGACCGTGGCGAGGAATCCGGCGAGCGCCTCCGCGGTCCCGGACACGGACGCCATCCGCGACACCGGCGGGAACCCCAGCTCGGCCCGCTCGGCCAGTTCACGCACGGCGTGCCCGACCGGGTCCCAGCGCACCAGCGCCTGCACGGGCCGCAGCGTCGGCTCGGCCACGACCACCACGGTCCCGCCGTCCGGCTGCCCCCGTACCAGCGCCGCCGCGTCGATCCACCGCCGCAGCGCCTCCTCGCCGGCCCGCAGGTCGGGGCGTCCGAGCATCGCCCAGCCGTCGAGCAGCAGCGCCGCCGCGTAGCCGCCCTCGGCCACGGGCTCCGCGCCCGGCGTGCTGACGACGAGCGCGGGCGTCCCCGGCACGGTGTCCAGCACCTGTTCGCGTCCGGAGGTCCGCACGGGGACGGCCGGGAACGCGCGCCCCAGCTCCTCTGCGGTCCGCCGCGCCCCCACGACCTGCGCCCGCAGCCGGAACCCACCGCACTCGGGACAGTGCCAGCTGTTCTCCTCCCGGCCGCACCACCCGCACTGCAGCCCCCCGGCGTCCTGCCCCTCCAACGGCCCGGCACAGTGCCGGCACCGCGCGGGCGCCCGGCACTGCGCACAGGCCATGCGGGGTACGTAGCCCCGGCGCGGAACCTGTACCAGTACGGGCCCCGTCTTCAGCCCTTCTCTGACGGCCTGCCAGGCGAGGGTGGGCAGCCGCGCGGCCCGCGCCGCCTCGTCGCGCGCGAGGTCCTGGTCGCCGACGGTCCGTACGAGCGGAGCCGCCGCGCGCACCTGCTCCCGCTCGGCGACGAGCGGAGCCGCCCAGCCGCTCTCGACGAGCTGCGCGGCCTCGACGGTGCAGCTCCAACTCCCCAGCAGGAACGCGCACTTGTCATGGGCGGCCCGCAGCAGCAGGACCTCGCGGGCATGCGGCTGCGGGGCGTGCGGTTCGCTGTGGCTGCCGTCCCCGTCGTCCCAGATGACCACGAGCCCCAGATCCCGTACGGGCGCGAACATGGCGGCCCTGGTCCCCACCACGGCCCGTACGGACCCGCGCCGCACGGCCAGCCACTGCCGGTACCGCTTCTCGGGGCCGGCCTCGGCGGTCAGCACGGCGTGCCGCCCCTCCCCCAGCACCGAGGTGAGGGCCGCGTCCACCCGGCTGACGGCCCGCCCGTCGGGCACGACGACGAGCGCGCCGCGCCCGGAGGCGAGCGTCGCCGCGACGGCCCGCGCCAGTTCCTCGGCCCAGCCTGGCCCCGGCAGCGCGTTCCACACGGCCCGGGGTGCCCCGCCGCCCGCGAGCGACTCGATGAAGGCGGGCCCCCGCGGATACCTGGCCCAGGACCCCACCGCCGGCGCCTCGGGCACGGGCAGCGGCTCGGGGGAAGGCTTCCCCTCGGCGCGGGCGTTGCGCGGCGGGACGGCCAGTTGCAGTACGTCGGCCAGGCTTCCCGCGTACCGGTCGGCGACGGCGCGCGCGAGGCCGAGCAACTCCTCGCTCAACACGATCTCCGGCGACACCACTTGGGCGAGGGCCGCCAGGGGTCCCGAGTAGTCGGACTCGGCCAGCCGCTCTACGAGGAACCCGTCGATCAGCCCGCCGCCCTCGCGCCGCCCCTCCCGCACCCGGTGCCGCCCGGCCCCGAACCGCACCCGCACCCGCACCCCGGGCTGGGCGTCGGCGTCCAGCTCCTCGGGCACGGCGTAGTCGAAGTACCGGTCGAGATGCAGCACGCCCTTGTCGACGAGCACCCGCGCGACGGGCAGATGCTCGGCGACCGCGGCCCCGCGCCAGGTCCGCGGCTTGGCCCGCGGCGCCTTGCGCACGGCATCCCGGATCAACGCAAGCTGCTCGGGCGGCGCCCCGTCGGCCCCGCCACCCGTCTGCCCGTCGTCGCTGCTCACAGCAGCATTCCTACCAGACCGCACTGACACCCCCACCCGCCCGCCACCACCCCACCCACACACCACGAACACCCCGAAGCACTGGCCGACACCACCCCCTCGACACACCACCCGAGGTCGGTCGGCCGCCCTGAAACGCCGAGACCCGGCCCCCCTCAAGCGGGAAGGCCGGGTCTCGGTGCAAGCCGTGCGGCGGAGGAGCTGGGCCTCCGCCGTGTGCGCGCGAGCGCACGAGGCGTGGAAGCGGGAGGTTAGAGGCCCGCCGCCTTGCGCAGGGCGTCCACCCGGTCCGTCTTCTCCCAGGTGAACTCCGGCAGCGCGCGCCCGAAGTGGCCGTACGCGGCGGTCTTGGAGTAGATCGGCCGCAGCAGGTCGAGGTCGCGGATGATCGCGGCCGGGCGGAGGTCGAAGACCTCGGAGATGGCCGTCTCGATCTTCTCCGCGTCGACCTTGGCGGTGCCGAAGGTCTCGACGAAGAGGCCGACGGGCTCGGCCTTGCCGATCGCGTAGGCGACCTGGACCTCGCAGCGGGAGGCGAGGCCCGCGGCGACGACGTTCTTGGCGACCCACCGCATGGCGTACGCGGCGGAGCGGTCGACCTTGGACGGGTCCTTGCCGGAGAACGCGCCGCCACCGTGGCGGGCCATACCGCCGTAGGTGTCGATGATGATCTTGCGGCCGGTCAGACCGGCGTCACCCATCGGGCCGCCGATCTCGAAGCGGCCGGTCGGGTTGACCAGAAGGCGGTAGCCCTCGGTCTCCAGCTTGATGCCGTCGTCCAGGAGCGCCTTCAGCTCGGGCTCCACCACGAACTCGCGGATGTCGGGCGCGAGCAGCGAGTCCAGGTCGATGTCCGACGCGTGCTGCGAGGAGACGACGACGGTGTCCAGCCGGACCGCCTTGTCGCCGTCGTACTCGATGGTGACCTGGGTCTTGCCGTCGGGGCGCAGGTACGGGATCGTGCCGTTCTTGCGGACCTCGGAGAGGCGTCGCGCGAGGCGGTGCGCGAGGTGGATCGGGAGCGGCATCAGCTCCGGGGTCTCGTCCGTCGCGTAGCCGAACATCAGGCCCTGGTCGCCGGCGCCCTGCTTGTCCAGCTCGTCCTCGTCGCCCTCGACCCGCTTCTCGTACGCGGTGTCGACGCCCTGCGCGATGTCCGGGGACTGAGAGCCGATCGACACGGACACGCCACAGGACGCGCCGTCGAAGCCCTTCTTCGAGGAGTCGTAGCCGATTTCGAGGATCTTGTCGCGCACGAGCTGCGCGATCGGCGCGTAGGCCTTGGTCGTGACCTCGCCGGCCACGTGCACGAGGCCGGTCGTGATGAGCGTCTCGACGGCGACCCGGGAGGACGGGTCCTCACGCAGAAGCGCATCGAGGATGGTGTCGCTGATCTGGTCAGCGATCTTGTCGGGGTGACCCTCGGTCACGGACTCCGAGGTGAACAGGCGACGGGACACAACGCTCCCTGTGGTTGCAGCGGCTGCTGGCTGATCATTGGCGGACGGCCGGGAGCTGCGCCCGGCGTCGTCCGAGAACAGTTTATCGGTCGCGCTCCGTCGCGGGGCTACTGTCTCGCCTCTCGGAAGCGCTGTGACCTGCGGCACGGGCATTCTGCGACACGAATTACCGTCTCCGCCAGGTTCCCACACCCTTGTGCGCCGGTGAAAAGTGGTGTCCGCGTGCGACGGCCGGGGTGTCCTGAAGTTGTTGGGGCGTTCACACGAGTCGGCGCGCCACGAGGTCCCACACAGTCTCGGCCAGTGCTTCCTTGGGCCCGTGGGGCACAGGGGTCTCGCTTCCGTCGGCGCCCAGCACGACCGCCTCGTTCTCCTCGGAGCCGAAGGTCTTGCGCTCGCCCACCTCGTTGACGACGAGGAGGTCGCAGCCCTTGCGCAGGAGCTTCGCCCGGCCGTTGGCCAGCACGTCGTCCGTCTCGGCGGCGAAACCGACGACGACCTGACCGGGGCGGGCGCGGTCCGCGGAGATCTCCGCGAGGATGTCCGGATTTCGAACGAGAACGATCGGTTCCGGTTCCTGGCCGTCCTTCTTCTTGATTTTTCCCGACGCGTATGCAGCGGGCCGGAAGTCCGCCACCGCCGCCGCCATGACCACGGCGTCGGCGTCCGGGGCGGCCTTGAGCACGGCCTCGCGGAGCTGCACGGCCGTCCCGACCTGGATGACGTCGACGCCCGCCGGGTCCGGCATCGCGGTGTTCGCGGCGATCAGGGTGACGCGGGCGCCCCGGGCGGCGGCGGTGCGCGCGAGGGCGTACCCCTGCTTCCCGGAGGACCGGTTGCCGAGGAAGCGGACCGGGTCGAGCGGTTCCCGCGTGCCGCCCGCGCTGACGAGGACGTGGCGCCCGGCGAGATCCGGTTCGGCCGCTCCCCGCGCGAGCACGCGGCGGCAGACCTCGAAGATCTCGGTGGGGTCGGGCAGCCGTCCCTTGCCGGTGTCGACGCCGGTCAGCCGGCCCACGGCGGGTTCGATGACGACGGCGCCCCGGCGGCGCAGGGTCGCCACGTTCTCCCGGGTGGCCGGGTGTTCCCACATCTCGGTGTGCATGGCGGGCGCGAAGACGACCGGACAGCGGGCGGTGAGCAGGGTGTTCGTGAGGAGGTCGTCGGCCAGGCCGTGGGCGGCCTTCGCCAGCAGGTCCGCGGTGGCGGGGGCGACGACGACCAGGTCGGCCCCCTGGCCGATCCGCACGTGCGGGACCTCGTGCACGTCGGACCAGACCTCGGTCGAGACGGGGTGTCCGGACAGGGCGGACCAGGTCGCGGCGCCGACGAAGTGCAGCGCGGACGCGGTCGGCACGACGCGCACGTCGTGTCCCGACTCGGTCAGTCGGCGCAGCAGTTCGCACGCCTTGTAGGCGGCGATGCCACCGCTGACCCCCAGCACGACCTTCGGCTTGTCCACGTCTCTCCCCGGACCTCGGAAAACGTACGTACGCCCCCATCACACACCACAGGCCCGGCAGGGGCGCTGCCGGGCCTGTGGATAAACGAACTGCAAGCAGAAAATACTACTGAGCCGGGCCCTCGATGGCTTCCGACGTCAGCAGACCCGCGTTGATCTCCCGGAGGGCGATCGACAGCGGCTTCTCGTGGACGTGGGTGTCCACAAGGGGACCGACGTACTCAAGGAGGCCCTCGCCGAGCTGCGAGTAGTACGCGTTGATCTGGCGGGCACGCTTGGCCGCGTAGATCACCAGGCTGTACTTCGAGTCGGTTGCCTCAAGAAGCTCGTCGATCGGAGGGTTGATGATGCCCTCGGGCGCGGTGATGGAAGAGGACACGCTCTGCCTTCCGAAAGGTGGAAATCGACCTTAAAGGTGATCCTGAAAGATCAAACAACTTCCATCAAGGCTAGCAGCTCGCGCGCCACGTCCTCGACGGAGGTGTTGACCAGGGTGGTGTCGAACTCCGGCTCGGCCGCCAGCTCGATCTTGGCGGCGCCCAGCCGGCGCTCGATCACCTCGGGCGGCTCGGTGCCCCGCCCGGTGAGCCGGCGCACCAGCTCCTCCCAGGAAGGAGGGGCCAGGAACACCAGCTGGGCGTCGGACATGGACTCGCGGACCTGCCGGGCGCCCTGGAGATCGATCTCCAGGAGGACCGACTCGCCCGACTCCAGCCGTGCCAGCACGGCGTCGCGCGGTGTCCCGTAGCGGTTGCCCGCGAACTCCGCCCATTCGAGAAGCTCGCCGTTGGCGATCAGCTTGTCCATCTCCTCGTCACTGACGAAGAAGTAGTGGACACCGTGCCTCTCGCCGGGGCGCGGCCTGCGGGTCGTCGCCGACACCGAGAGCCAGACCTCGGGATGTTCCTTGCGCATATGAGCGACGACCGTGCTCTTGCCGACCCCTGAGGGGCCGGAGAGCACGGTCAGCCGCGGACCTACGTCCGGGGATACGGGGGTCGTCCCCCGGGGTGTTGCAGCCATGCGGTGATTATCCAGGTTCTCAGGGGTGCCTGAGAACGTCAGGCCGCACCGCCGCCGAACTCGCGCTCCAAGGAGGCGATCTGATTGGAGCCAAGACCTCGCACACGGCGGCTCTCGGAGATCCCGAGCCGTTCCATGATCTGCTTGGCGCGGACCTTGCCCACGCCCGGCAGGGACTCCAGGAGAGCGGAGACCTTCATCTTTCCGATGACGTCGTTCTCCTGACCCTGCTTGATGACCTCGTGGAGCGAGGCGCCGGAGTGCTTGAGTCGATTCTTGACCTCGGCCCGCTCCCGGCGAGCCGCGGCGGCCTTTTCGAGCGCGGCTGCGCGCTGTTCAGGGGTAAGGGGCGGAAGAGCCACGCCTACGTCACCTCGGATGTCGAACTGTCGGATACGGACCGGTGAGGAAGCTGGTCGCCCCACACCTGGCGAGCAACGGACAACACTTCTGCCCGTTGACTCTGGTCGGAGACTAGCGGGCAAGTCCGCCGGAGTCAGCGAGAACAGAGGAAAAGTCCTGGTCAGCCTCTATCGAGTCCGACATTTACGACAAAACTCCCCGGATTTGAGCATGTATTCAGACGCGGGACGTCCGGAAGACGCGCGCCGAAGTCCTCAGGCCGCCTCCACCGCCGCCCTGATCTCCTCCGCGAAGAGGTCCGACGACGCGCGTAGCGCGCCGAGGTCGGGTCCGTGACGCAGAACACCCCGGCTGACGTTCGGCACCACCTGACGCACCGCCGCTCCGAAGACCCGGGGAAGGTCGGCCGGGGTCGCGCCCTGGGCGCCGATGCCAGGGGCGAGGAGCGGGCCGTTGATGGCGAGGTCGTACGAGGAGAGATCGCCGAGCGTGGCGCCGACGACCGCCCCGAAGGAGCCCATCGGGGTCTGTCCCGCGTTCTCCTCGGCGAGGTGCGCCAGCATGGTCGCGCCCACGTTCCGCAGGGCCGTGTCCTCGGGGCGTACCGCGTGCTGCACCTCGGCGCCCTCCGGGTTGGAGGTCAGGGCGAGCACGAACAGCCCCGAGCCGCTCTGCCGGGCGAGTTCGACCGCCGGCTTCAGCGATCCGTAGCCGAGGTACGGCGAGACCGTCAGCGCGTCGGAGAACAGCGGTGAGCCCTTCTCCAGGAAGGCGGACGCGTACGCCGCCATGGTCGAGCCGATGTCACCGCGCTTGGCGTCCATGACGACCAGCGCCCCGGCCGCGCGCGCCTCCTCGACCGACTTCTCCAGGACGGCGACACCGCGCGACCCGAAGCGCTCGAAGAACGCGCTCTGCGGCTTCAGTACGGCGACCCGGTCGGCCAGCGCCTCGACGACGGTGCGGCTGAAGCGCTCCAGGCCCCCGATGTCGTCGTTCAGGCCCCAGTCGGCGAGCAGGGAGGCGTGCGGGTCGATCCCGACGCACAGGGGGCCCCGCTCGTCCATGGCGCGGCGCAGACGGGCGCCGAAGGACTCCGGGCCCCCACCGTTCAGCAGGCTCATACCGTGCTCCTCGTGTTCCTCACGTCGGCGCCGACCGCGTCGGCGAGGGTGGCGTACGGGCTCGTACGCAGGCGGGCGGCGAGGCCCTTGTGGATGCCGCGTCCCCAGAAGGGGCCCTCGTAGACGAAGGCGCTGTAGCCCTGGACCAGCGTGGCGCCGGCCAGGACACGCTGCCAGGCGTCCTCGGCGTTCTCGACGCCGCCGACGCCCACGAGGGTGATCCGGTCCCCCACGCGCGCGTAGAGGCGGCGCAGCACCTCCAGGGAGCGTGCCTTGAGCGGCGCGCCGGACAGCCCGCCGGTCTCCGCGACGAGGGAGGCGTCGGACGCCAGCCCCAGCTCCTCGCGCGCGATGGTGGTGTTCGTGGCGATGATCCCGTCCAGGCCCAGTTCGACCGCGAGGTCGGCGACGGCGTCCACGTCCTCGTCGGCGAGGTCCGGCGCGATCTTCACGAGCAGCGGCACCCGGCGCGCGGTGACGGTCCGGTCCGCGGCCTCGCGGACGGCGGTGAGCAGGGGCCGCAGCGACTCGGTCGCCTGGAGGTTGCGCAGTCCGGGCGTGTTCGGGGAGCTGACGTTGACCACGAGGTAGTCGGCGTACGGGGCCAGCCGCTCGGCGGACTTCACGTAGTCGGCGGCGGCCTCCTCCTCGGGGACGACCTTGGTCTTGCCGATGTTGACGCCCACGACGGTCCTGAAGACGGGCGTACGGGCCCTCAGGCGCTCCGCCACGGCCTCGGAGCCCTCGTTGTTGAATCCCATGCGGTTGATCAGCGCGCGGTCCGGCACGAGGCGGAACAGCCGCTTCCTGGGGTTGCCGGTCTGCGCCTCCCCCGTGACCGTGCCGATCTCGACGTGGTCGAAGCCGAGCATCGACAGGCCGTCGATCGCGACCGCGTTCTTGTCGAAGCCGGCCGCGAGCCCGAACGGGCCGTGCATCCGCAGCCCGAACGCCTCGGTCCGCAGCTCCTTGTACCGGGGCGCGAGCACGGCGGCGACGAAGGTCCGCAGGACGGGGACGCGGACGGCCAGCCGGATCCAGCCCAAGGCGAGGTGATGGGCCTGCTCGGGGTCCATGCGCTGGAAAGCGAGCCGGAAGAAGAGCTTGTACATGATGGGCTTCCTCGTCGAGAACCTCATGGATGAGGGGGACACCCTTCCAGGTGTCCCCCTCGACGCCGGTGGACCGGAGCCCCCGAAGGGGCGCGGGGAACTGCGCGACCAGCCACAGCGGACCCGCGGACGCAGCACCCGCGGCAGGCGGAGCGCCTAGTCGCGGGCAGCGGTCAGGTGCTCCGCGTGTTCCTGCAGCGACCGCACGCCCACGTCTCCGCGGGTGAGCGCGTCGATGCCCTGGACGGCCGCGGCGAGCGCCTGGACGGTCGTCAGGCAGGGCACGGAACGGGCCACGGCGGCCGTACGGATGTCGTAGCCGTCGAGGCGGCCACTGGTGCCGTACGGCGTGTTGACGATGAGGTCGACGCCGCCCTCGTGGATGAGCTGGACGATCGTCTTCTCGCCGTTCGGGCCCTCGCCCTCGGACTGCTTGCGCACGATCGTGGCGTTGATGCCGTTGCGCTTGAGCACCTCGGCCGTGCCGGACGTGGCGAACAGCTCGAAGCCGTGGGCGACGAGTTCACGGGCCGGGAAGATCATCGAGCGCTTGTCGCGGTTGGCGACGGAGATGAAGGCGCGCCCTTTGGTGGGCAGCGGCCCGTACGCGCCCGCCTGGGACTTCGCGTACGCCGTGCCGAACATCGAGTCGATGCCCATGACCTCGCCGGTGGAGCGCATCTCCGGGCCGAGGATGGTGTCGACACCGCGGCCGTGGATGTCGCGGAAGCGCGACCACGGCATGACGGCCTCCTTGACGGAGATCGGCGCGTCCAGCGGCAGCTCACCGCCGTCGCCGACGGACGGCAGCAGCCCCTCGGCGCGCAGCTCGGCGACGGTCGCGCCCAGCGAGATCCGGGCGGCGGCCTTGGCGAGCGGCACCGCGGTCGCCTTCGAGGTGAAGGGGACCGTGCGCGAGGCACGCGGGTTGGCTTCGAGGACGTACAGGATGTCCCCGGCCAGTGCGAACTGGATGTTGATCAGTCCGCGGACGCCGACGCCCTTGGCGATGGCCTCGGTCGAGGCGCGCAGCCGCTTGATGTCGAAGCCGCCGAGGGTGATCGGGGGCAGGGCGCACGCCGAGTCGCCGGAGTGGATGCCGGCCTCCTCGATGTGCTCCATGACGCCGCCGAGGTACAGCTCGTGTCCGTCGTACAGGGCGTCCACGTCGATCTCGATCGCGTCGTCCAGGAAGCGGTCGACCAGGACCGGCCGGGAGGGGCTGATCTCGGTGGACTCCTCGATGTAGGAGGCCAGCCGCGTCTCGTCGTACACGATCTCCATGCCGCGTCCGCCGAGGACGTACGACGGCCGGACGAGGACGGGGTAGCCGATCTCGTCCGCGATGGCCTTGGCGCCGGCGAAGGTGGTGGCGGTGCCGTGCTTCGGCGCGGGCAGTCCGGCCTCCGCGAGCACCTGGCCGAAGGCGCCGCGGTCCTCGGCGGCGTGGATGGCCTCGGGCGGGGTGCCGACGACCGGGACGCCGTTGTCCTTGAGCGCCTGCGACAGGCCCAGCGGGGTCTGGCCGCCGAGCTGGACGATCACTCCCGCGACCGGTCCGGCCAGCGTCTCCGCGTGGACGATCTCCAGTACGTCCTCCAGGGTGAGCGGCTCGAAGTACAGCCGGTCGGAGGTGTCGTAGTCCGTGGAGACGGTCTCGGGGTTGCAGTTGACCATCACGGTCTCGTAGCCGGCGTCGCTCAGCGCGAAGGAGGCGTGGACGCAGGAGTAGTCGAACTCGATGCCCTGGCCGATGCGATTCGGGCCGGAGCCGAGGATGATCACCGCGGGCTTCTCGCGCGGGGCGACCTCGGTCTCCTCGTCGTACGAGGAGTAGAAGTACGGCGTCTTGGCGGCGAACTCGGCGGCGCAGGTGTCGACCGTCTTGTAGACCGGGCGCACGCCGAGCGCGTGGCGCACCTCGCGCACCACGTCCTCGCGCAGCCCGCGGATCTCGCCGATCTGGACGTCGGAGAAGCCGTGCCGCTTGGCCTCGGCGAGCAGCGCGGGCTCCAGCTTGTCGGCGGCGGCCAGCTCGTCCGCGATCTCCTTGATCAGGAACAGCTGGTCCACGAACCAGGGGTCGATCCGGGTCGCGTCGAAGACCTCCTCGGGCGTGGCGCCCGCGCGGATGGCCTGCATGACGGAGTTGATGCGCCCGTCGGTCGGCCTGATCGCCTCTTCCAGAAGAAGGGCCTTGTCGCCGGGCTCGCCGACGAACGTGAACTGACTGCCCTTCTTCTCCAGCGAGCGCAGCGCCTTCTGGAGCGCCTCGGTGAAGTTGCGGCCGATCGCCATGGCCTCGCCGACCGACTTCATGGTCGTGGTCAGCGTGGAGTCGGCGGAGGGGAACTTCTCGAAGGCGAACCGGGGTGCCTTGACGACCACGTAGTCGAGGGTCGGCTCGAAGGACGCCGGGGTCTTCTCCGTGATGTCGTTCGGGATCTCGTCGAGCGTGTAGCCGACGGCCAGCTTGGCGGCGATCTTGGCGATCGGGAAGCCGGTGGCCTTCGACGCGAGGGCCGAGGAGCGCGAGACGCGGGGGTTCATCTCGATGACGATGATGCGGCCGTCGTCGGGGTTGACCGCGAACTGGATGTTGCAGCCGCCGGTGTCGACGCCGACCTCGCGGATGATCGCGATGCCGATGTCACGCAGCCGCTGGTACTCGCGGTCGGTCAGGGTCATCGAGGGCGCGACGGTGATCGAGTCGCCGGTGTGGACGCCCATCGGGTCGAAGTTCTCGATGGAGCAGACGACCACGACGTTGTCGTTCTTGTCGCGCATCAGCTCCAGCTCGTACTCCTTCCAGCCGAGGATGGACTCCTCCAGGAGCACCTCGGTGGTCGGGGAGAGCATGAGGCCCTGGCCGGCGATGCGGCGCAGCTCCTCCTCGTCGTGCGCGAAGCCGGAGCCTGCGCCGCCCATGGTGAAGGAGGGGCGCACGACGACGGGGTAGCCGCCGAGCGTGTCGACACCGCCCAGCACGTCGTCCATGGTGTGGCAGATGACCGAGCGGGCGGACTCGCCGTGGCCGATCTTCGCGCGGACGGCCTCGACGACGCCCTTGAAGAGGTCGCGGTCCTCGCCCTTGTTGATGGCCTCGACGTTGGCGCCGATCAGTTCGACGCCGTACTTCTCCAGCACACCCTGCTCGTGCATGGAGATCGCGGTGTTGAGGGCGGTCTGGCCGCCGAGTGTCGGCAGGAGCGTGTCGGGGCGCTCCTTGGCGATGATCTTCTCGACGAACTCCGGGGTGATCGGCTCGACGTACGTGGCGTCGGCGATCTCCGGGTCGGTCATGATCGTCGCGGGGTTGGAGTTGACCAGGATCACCCGCAGGCCCTCGGCCTTGAGGACGCGGCAGGCCTGGGTGCCGGAGTAGTCGAACTCGGCGGCCTGGCCGATGACGATCGGGCCGGAGCCGATGACCAGGACGGACTGGATATCGGAGCGCTTAGGCACGCTGGCCCTCCATCGAAGCTGTGTTCATCAAAGACGTGAAGCGGTCGAACAGGTAGGCGGCGTCGTGGGGACCCGCGGCCGCCTCCGGGTGGTACTGGACGCTGAACGCGGGCTGGTCGAGCAGCTGGAGCCCCTCGACGACCTGGTCGTTCAGGCAGACGTGGCTGACCTCGGCCCGCCCGTAGGGGGTCTTGGAGACCTTCTCGAGCGGCGCGTCGACGGCGAAGCCGTGGTTGTGCGCGGTGACCTCGACCTTGCCGGTCGTACGGTCCTGCACGGGCTGGTTGATGCCCCGGTGGCCGTACTTCAGCTTGTAGGTGCCGAAGCCGAGGGCGCGGCCGAGGATCTGGTTGCCGAAGCAGATGCCGAACAGGGGCGTCTT
The DNA here is from genome assembly GCF_042677425.1 of Streptomyces sp. NPDC127119. Classification (NCBI taxonomy): domain Bacteria; kingdom Bacillati; phylum Actinomycetota; class Actinomycetes; order Kitasatosporales; family Streptomycetaceae; genus Streptomyces; species Streptomyces sp. NPDC127119. Next base: position 122,407 of record NZ_JBHXTO010000010.1, read on the forward strand.
CCGCTCCAGCACGGCGCGCATGAGGGCGACGGGGTGCTCGGCCTGCTCCGGGTCGCCGGGGCCGTTCGAGAAGAACACGCCGTCGGGGGCGACCGCGTAGATCTCCTCGACGGTCGCGGTGGCGGGCAGCACGTGCACCTCGATGCCGCGCTCGGCCATGCGGTGCGGGGTCATGCCCTTGATGCCGAGGTCCACGGCGGCGACGGTGAACTTCTTCTCACCGACGGCCGGGACGACGTACGTCTCCTTGGTGGCGACCTCCTCGTAGAGGCTGGCGCCCTTCATCTCGGGGGCCTGGCGCACCTCGGTGAGCATGGTGCCCTCGTCCGGCAGCGCGCTGCCGGAGAAGATGCCGACGCGCATGGCGCCGCGCTCGCGCAGATGGCGGGTGAGCGCGCGGGTGTCGATGCCGCTGATGCCCACGACGCCCTGCGTGGCGAGCTCCTCGTCCAGCGAGCGCCGGGAGCGCCAGTTGGAGGGCACACGCGCGGGGTCGCGTACGACGTAGCCCGCGACCCAGATCCGCCCGGACTCGGGGTCGTCGTCGTTCACGCCGGTGTTGCCGACGTGCGGGGAGGTCATCACGACGACCTGGCGGTGGTACGACGGGTCGGTGAGGGTCTCCTGGTAGCCGGTCATGCCGGTGGAGAACACCGCTTCGCCGAAGGTCACCCCCACGGCCCCGTAGGCCCGGCCGCGGAAGGTCCGGCCGTCCTCCAGAACGAGTACGGCGGGAGCCGCCTTGTGCCGCTGCGAGGCGGTTCCCTGGTCGGAGGTGGTCATCGTGCGCCTTCCGTGTCGCTGCTCTGGTCGATGTCGCTGCTCTGGTCGGTCATGTGGTTCAGGGTGTCGACCCATTCGTTGTGCTCCGCCGCGTGGTCGGAGCGGAATCCTGAGTCGATCAGCTTGTCGCCGTGCTCCCAGGTGACGACGAGCAGGCCGCCCTCGGAGAGGACCTTGCCCGCGATGCCCTTGTCGAGCCGGGCCTCGCGCAGTCGCTCGCGGGGGACGAAGAAGTCGGCCGCCCCGGGGCGTACGACGTCGAGACCCGCGTCCGTCAGGGTCAGCTCCACCCTGCTGCGGGTGCCCAGGCCGTGCGCCACGATGCGGTCGAGCCACTGCCCGGCCGTCGTCGACCCGTGGTAGCGACCGCTCATGGTCAGTCTGGCCGCACCGGGCTCACTCGGCACGACGGGCAGCTCGGGCAGGTCTCCCTGGAGGGTGCCGCGCCATTTCCAGCCCTCGCGCATCAGCCAGTAGACGAGCGCGATGAACAGGACCAGGCCGACGAGCCAGCCGATGCGGGCGGCCCAGTCGGTCACCTCGGCGGACTTCTGCTCCGCCGCGAGGCCGACGGCGCGGCCCGTGGTGAGTTCCGTGGCGATCTGCGCTGCAAAGGGGGTGAGTGATGTCACGCGAGCTTCCCGTCGACGAGCGTGGCCCTGCCCCGCAGCCACGTGTGCGTGACACGGCCCGGCAGCTCACGACCCTCGTACGGAGTGTTGCGGCTGCGCGATGCGAAGCCCGCGGGGTCCACCTCACCACGGTATGCGGTGTCCACCAGCGTGAGGTTGGCGGGCTCACCTGCCGAGACGGGACGGCCGTGGCCCTGTGCCCGGCCGATCTCGGCGGGCTTGAGGGACATGCGGTCGGCGACACCGGCCCAGTCGAGCAGCCCGGTCTCGACCATCGTCCGCTGGACGACCGACAGCGCGGTTTCGAGGCCCACCATGCCCATGGCGGCGGCGGCCCACTCGCAGTCCTTGTCCTCGTGCGGGTGCGGGGCGTGGTCGGTGGCGACGATGTCGATCGTGCCGTCGGCGAGCGCCTCGCGCAGGGCCAGCACGTCGCGTTCGGTGCGCAGCGGCGGGTTGACCTTGTAGACCGGGTTGTAGGAGCGCACCAGCTCATCCGTGAGGAGGAGGTGGTGCGGGGTGACCTCGGCGGTGACGTCGATGCCGCGAGACTTGGCCCAGCGGACGATCTCGACGGAGCCGGCGGTCGACAGGTGGCAGATGTGGACGCGGGAGCCGACGTGCTCGGCGAGCAGGACGTCCCGGGCGATGATCGACTCCTCGGCGACCGCGGGCCAGCCGCCGAGTCCCAGTTCCGCGGAGACGACGCCCTCGTTCATCTGGGCGCCCTCGGTGAGGCGGGGCTCCTGGGCGTGCTGGGCGACGACGCCGCCGAAGGCCTTCACGTACTCCAGGGCCCGGCGCATGATCACGGCGTCGTCGACGCACTTGCCGTCGTCCGAGAAGACGGTGACGCCGGCGGCGGACTCGTGCATGGCGCCCAGTTCGGCGAGCTTCTTGCCCTCCAGGCCGACGGTGACGGCCCCGATGGGCTGCACGTCGCAGTAGCCGTGTTCGCGGCCGAGCCGGTAGACCTGTTCGACGACTCCGGCGGTGTCGGCCACGGGGAAGGTGTTGGCCATGGCGAACACGGCGGTGTAGCCGCCGCTCGCGGCGGCGCGCGTACCGGTCAGGACCGTCTCGGAGTCCTCGCGGCCGGGCTCGCGCAGATGGGTGTGCAGGTCGACGAGCCCCGGCAGGAGCACCCGGCCGTCGGCCTCGACGACCTCGGCGCCCTCCGCCGAGAGACCCGTACCGACCTCGGCGATGGTCTCGCCGTCGATGAGGACGTCCTGCGGCTCGCCGCCGAGCACCTTCGCACCACGGATCAGAATCTTGCTCATGTGACTTACTTCTCCTCGGTACGGGTGTGGGTGGCGGCGGGTTCGTTGCCACCGAGCAGCAGGTACAGGACGGCCATCCGGATCGAAACTCCGTTGGTGACCTGCTCGATGGCGGTGCAGCGCGCCGAGTCGGCGACCTCGGCGGTGATCTCCATGCCGCGGACCATCGGCCCGGGGTGCATCACGATGGCGTGCTCGGGCATCTTCGCCATGCGGTCGCCGTCGAGGCCGTAGCGCCGCGAGTACTCGCGCTCGGTCGGGAAGAACGCCGCGTTCATCCGCTCGCGCTGCACGCGCAGCAGCATCACGGCGTCGGACTTGGACAGCGTCCGGTCCAGGTCGTACGAGACCTCGCAGGGCCAGGACTCGACGCCGACCGGCACCAGGGTCGGCGGGGCGACGAGGGTGACCTCGGCGCCGAGGGTGTGCAGCAGGTCGACGTTCGAGCGGGCGACCCGGCTGTGCAGGATGTCGCCGACGAGCGTGATGCGCCTGCCGGAGAGGTCCTGGCCGAGGCCCTCGTCCCGGCCGACGAGCCGGCGCCGCATGGTGAAGGCGTCGAGCAGGGCCTGGGTGGGGTGCTGGTGGGTGCCGTCGCCCGCGTTGATGACGGCGGCGTCGATCCAGCCGGAGGTCGCGAGGCGGTACGGGGCTCCGGAGGCGCCGTGCCGGATGACGACGGCGTCGACGCCCATCGCCTCCAGGGTCTGGGCGGTGTCCTTGAGGGACTCGCCCTTGGAGACGCTGGAGCCCTTGGCGGTGAAGTTGATGACGTCCGCGGACAGCCGCTTCTCGGCGGCCTCGAAGGAGATCCGGGTGCGGGTGGAGTCCTCGAAGAAGAGGTTGACGACGGTGCGGCCGCGCAGGGTCGGCAGCTTCTTGATCGGCCGGTCGGCGACCCGGGCCATCTCCTCGGCGGTGTCGAGGATCAGGACGGCGTCGTCGCGGGTGAGGTCGGCGGCCGAGATGAGATGACGCTGCATCTTTCAGGCTCCGTAAGGCAGAAGGCACAAGGCGGTTCAGGTCGGGAAGCGGGCGTCCGGAGGTGCCGGTGGGCACGACCGGGACGGGCAGGGGCGCGCGTGGGCCCGGCGCACGGCGACGGCCGTACGCCGCAGAGCTACGGCTGCCCGCCCTGGGAGGTCTGCTTCACACCGAGCAGCACGGTGTCCCGACCGTCCTCCTCGGCGAGCTGGACCTTGACCGTCTCCCGCAACGACGTGGGGAGGTTCTTGCCGACGTAGTCGGCGCGGATCGGGAGTTCGCGGTGGCCGCGGTCGACGAGGACCGCGAGCTGCACGGCACGCGGGCGGCCGATGTCGTTCAGCGCGTCGAGGGCGGCGCGGATGGTGCGGCCGGAGAAGAGCACGTCGTCGACGAGGACGACGAGTCTGCCGTCGATGCCGTCACTGGGGATGTCGGTGCGGGCCAGCGCTCGCGGCGGGTGCATGCGCAGGTCGTCGCGGTACATGGTGATGTCGAGGGAGCCGACCGGAATGCGGCGGTCGGTGATCTCCTGGAGCTTGACGGCGAGCCGCTGCGCCAGGTGCACGCCCCGGGTCGGAATGCCCAGGAGCACCACGTCCTCGGCGCCCTTGGCGCGCTCGACGATCTCGTGGGCGATACGGGTCAGGACCCGTGCGATGTCGGGGGCCTCGAGAACGGGCCGCGCATCGGACGCGTACTGCTGCTTCTGCTGTTCGGTGTCCATACGAAACGGACCTCCTTCTCCGCCTCTCGGGACGGATCATTAAAGGACGTCGGAATTGCGCCATCCACGGTACCAGCCCGGCAATGCCCCTGATCACCCCCCTCGTCCCGGCCGTGCTCCGCTTCCCCGGGGAGACCGGTCCGGACCATTCGGCTTGACGAGCCAGAGTCACGCTGCGTAACCTCACAGTGAGTCACCAGCCGCGCGGCCGAGCCGCACGTCGACACAGTGTCCGGGGAGCTATATGTCCAGCGAATACGCCAAACAGCTCGGGGCCAAGCTCCGCGCCATCCGTACCCAGCAGGGCCTTTCCCTCCACGGCGTCGAGGAGAAGTCCCAGGGCCGCTGGAAGGCGGTCGTGGTCGGTTCGTACGAGCGCGGCGACCGCGCCGTGACCGTGCAGCGTCTTGCCGAGCTGGCGGACTTCTACGGCGTTCCCGTGCAGGAGCTGCTGCCGGGCACCACGCCGGGCGGGGCCGCCGAGCCGCCGCCGAAGCTGGTCCTCGACCTGGAGCGACTGGCCCACGTACCGGCCGAGAAGGCGGGCCCCCTGCAGCGCTACGCGGCGACGATCCAGTCCCAGCGCGGCGACTACAACGGCAAGGTGCTGTCGATCCGCCAGGACGACCTGCGCACGCTCGCCGTCATCTACGACCAGTCGCCCTCGGTCCTCACCGAGCAGCTGATCAGCTGGGGCGTCCTGGACGCGGACGCGCGCCGCGCGGTCTCCCACGACGAGGGCTGACCGCCACCAGCACTGAGAAGAAACGTGCCGCCGGGGTGGCCGGAACCCATGGGTTCCGGCC